>JAUIBH010000088.1 GCA_030427985.1 Bacteroidia bacterium
AAGGGGGTCACCACAAAACTTTTGTATTCTATGGGGCCATGATCTCCTTGGACCATAAACGGGCCTGGTTGGCCCTCTTTGCTATCCAAAGCACCACCTGTTATTCCAGGTGTGGTAGCATCGCTGATGACTGTTTTGCCATTGAGAACAACTGTTACCCTACGCCCAATTAAAGTGATGTCATAGGTTTGCCATTCACCCGCAGGTTTGGATGCATTTTCATTGGGTTCCAAGAATCCATAGATACCACCCAAGTAAATGTCCAGAGGCTCCAACCCTTCACTGTCTACAATTTGAACCTCATAACGGCCTCGAAGATAAATACCACTATTACTGCCTTTTGGATATCTGAACTCTGTATGCAATTTAAAATCTTGGAATTTTTCATCGGTAATTAAGTTGGAACCAGATTCCGGACTTGTCAAAATGCCATCTTTTACTACCCATTGGTTCTTTTCACCATCTACATGCCATCCAGTAATATCCTTTCCATTGAACACTTCAATAGGTTTACCCCATTTTGGATTTTCAATATACGCCAAGTCGGGAGCTTTTACGCCTGTCCATTCAGCAATGGAACCATCTGTATAAATCATGGTTCCCTTGAGTTTGCCATCGGTCAATTCTCCATGGAATATCATATCGCTTCCTTTAGGTTCCCATTGGTTGGGTATGCTGAAGGTAAACTTGTTATCTCCGTAGGTTTCCACTTCCGAAATGGGACGCGCACTGCCAAAGGCAAATACAAATCGACCAACAAGTGTAGCGTTTCCAGAGTGCCGTACTTCCAACCAAGATGGAACAGTCTTCCCATTGAACTCCATTTCCAAATCCCAACGCCCTTCCAAAGGGTTGATGTGTTGGGAATAGGACATACTGGTCATTCCCAAAATACAAGTAAAAAGAAAGAGATATAGCAGTTTTGATTTAAAGAGCATAGTTTGATTTTAGACGGCATCCAAGATACGTATTCTCGCAAATGCAACCCCTTTCAACCTGTAAAAAATCTTATTATTCACATCCCCCTGTGAAACCATTGGCATTGAACTTGGTCTGAACCGCACCTTGCAGACTTCCGTTGGTCAATTGGATTACAAGGTTATTATCGCCACTACCGTCCCGTTTTGGAGTACAATACTCAAAAAGATAAAAGCTGTTGGCCTGCTCCGAAACTCGTTGTGAAATTTGGTTGAAGGTGGTCTCCAATTCTTCTTTGTTTCCAGCAAAGACACTAGCGGTTTTTCCAATTTCCATAAGAATGTCGGCATCAATCTCCGCACCCAGACCTATGGTAAAGTAGGAAATGTTTTTACTTGCGTTCTCAACAGCCCTCAGCGCATTCTCTTCACTATAACGGGAAGCTTGGTCCGTACCATCGGTAAACAAAACAATAGATGCAGCGCCAATCAAAGATTCCTGTTGACTTTTCCTGAGCAAGTCTTCGGCTATATCCGTGGATTTTATGACCGCTCCATATAGATCTGTGGATGGGTCATTGCTAATGTCTGCAGTGATGCCATCAATAGCAGCCGTAAGTTCTGCCGCAGAAGATGAGGGTTCGTTCAAAAGGTGCAATTCATCCTCGCCATCAAACCAATAAATCGACATTTTAAAGGATTCTGTTTCTGGTGATGGTATTACATTGTTCACAAAACTGGTTGAAGCTGATTTCAATTCGTCCAAACTACCCTCCAAAACACTATTACTTAAATCAAGCACCAGCACGGTATTGTTATTGAACACTTGGGTGTTTGGTGAAATTCTGGCTTGGGATTCCGAAGGGGAAATTACATTAAAACAATCATCGTTTCGACCTTGTTCATATATGGTGAATTGGTCTGCACTCAACCCAGAAACAGGATTACCCTGAAGGTCGGATACCTTAAAAAGGATAGAGACTTTGGCGGGTGCTGCGGTAAATTGATCCTGTATGGAAAGTAATAGATCATTTTCTTCAAAACCGAGGCAATCATCAGGGTTCTGTCCTTGGCCCAATTCCCCATCATTAATATCAAAGCTGACATCATCATCGGCGTTTCCACAAGAGAAAATCAAAAGAGTTAAGGATAATAGAAAGCAATAGTGAAAAGCGTTTTTCATTTTCATATAAGTTAAGGTTCAACATGCAGAACGCTCAATTTGCTCGAAAATTATCTTAGGAAAGCGCAATAGATTTAAAGAAAAGTTAAAAAAAAGAGGGTGCTGTTAAAAAAGAAGCATTTCATTCATTTTTTGGTAACTTCAACAGCATTAGTAACAACAAACAATCAATTCAAAAAACTATGCCAACGTATCAAATCACTGTCAATGGCGCGTCAAAAACGGTTGACGTTGCTGAGG
Source organism: Bacteroidia bacterium (assembly GCA_030427985.1). Lineage (GTDB taxonomy): Bacteria > Bacteroidota > Bacteroidia > Flavobacteriales > Flavobacteriaceae > Flagellimonas. The sequence continues at coordinate 2,341 of JAUIBH010000088.1, forward strand.
ACACCCCTGTTTTATGGGTGCTTCGGGATCATTTAGATCTTGTGGGCACCAAGTATGGATGTGGAATAGGACAATGTGGTGCCTGTACCATCCATGTTGATGGCACCGCAATGAGAAGCTGTTCTTTAACCCTTTCCCAAGTAGAAGGAAAATCAATCACCACCATTGAAGGCCTCTCCGAAGATGGCACCCACCCCGTTCAAGAAGCTTGGAAAGAAGTGGATGTGCCCCAATGTGGATATTGTCAAGCTGGTCAAATCATGACCGCCTCCGCCTTTTTGGCGAGCAATCCCAATCCCTCGGAAGAGGATATTGAAAACGCCATGCATGGTAATATTTGCCGATGTGCGACCTATACCAGAATCCGAAAAGCAGTACAAATTGCTGCGGAGAACATGGAATAATACCCTTTTCATCACAAAAAACAACAACATGTCAACAAATCCTATACATAATTCACTTAGTAGAAGGTCATTTCTGCGTAACTCTTCCCTCGCCGGAGGCGGTTTGCTGATTGGCTTTAACCTTTTCCAGGCGTGCAAACCTAAAGTCATCCAAGAACCCGCTATTGATTTGGCTAGTTTGGATTATAACGACTTTAATGCCTTCATAAAAATTGCCGATAACGGCGCGGTCACCATTTTTTCACCCAACCCCGAAGTGGGTCAGAACGTAAAAACCTCCATGCCCATGATCATAGCCGAAGAGCTGGACGTGGCCTGGAAGGATGTTTACGTAGAGCAAGGTATTTTGGATACCAATAACTACACCCGTCAGGTGGCCGGAGGTAGCCAATCCATCCGATTTGGATGGGATGCCCTTCGTCAAACAGGAGCAGCGGCCAAGCAAATGTTGGTCAGTGCCGCGGCTGCGCGTTGGGGTGTTGACCCATCGGAATGTACCGTTAGCGAAGGTGTCATCACCAATGCCGCAGGAGAAACGCTTGGCTACGGTGATGTGGTAAAAGAAGCGGCCCAACTGGAAGTTCCAGAAGATGTGCCACTCAAAAAGCCCAGTGAATACAAAATTATGGGTAAACCCACACCCAATGTGGATATCGATGAAATTATCACAGGAAAACCCTTGTATGGAATGGACTATAAAGCTGAGGGCATGGTGTATGCTTCTGTTTTGCGTCCAACTTTTGGACAAAAACTGGTTTCTTATGATGATTCTGAGGCTAGAGCGATGTCCGGTGTAGTAGATATTTTTACTATTGGCGAAAAAGTACGGGAGCTGGCTGAAAAAGAACCCAGTGTTCTGAACATTATCAGTGATAGCGACAAAGTGGTGGTCCTTGCCAATTCAACCTGGGAGGCCATGAAAGCCAAAAATGCCATAAAAGCGGAGTGGGAAGAAGTCACAAAACCTGAAAGTACAGAAGAACACGATAAAATTTTGACCGGCCTCTTGGACGGCAACAAATTCGACACTCGAAGGTCAGACGGAAACGTCTCCAAAGCCTTTGCCGAAGCGGACCAAGTTTTGGAACGCACCTACGAATCGCCCTTTTTGCCACACAGCTGCATGGAACCCATGAACTTTTTTGCAGATATTACTGCTGAAAAGGTGCATTTGGTGGGACCCATTCAAACTCCGGAGCGAACCGCTGGTTTTGTATCCGCTCTCTTAGGTAGGGCACCGGAAGAAATTCTTTTGGAAATGACCCGAATAGGGGGTGGTTTTGGAAGAAGACTCTATGGTGACTTTGCCATTGAAGCTGCCGAAATTTCCGATAAGGCCAAGAAACCGGTAAAACTGGTCTATTCCCGCGAAGACGACATGGAAGATGGCATCTATAGAATGTCCATCAAATACCGTATTAAAGCAGGGGTGAAGGATGGAAAAGTCACAGCGTATCATTTAAAGGAAGCGGCTGTCAATTCCAATATGTATGGATTGGTTCCCAATTTCTTCCCTGCAGGAGCCATTACAAATTATCAAGTGGATACCGCTTCGTACCAAAGTAATATTACCACTGGGGCCTGGCGTGCGCCTTATACCAATTTCTTGGCTTCTGCCGAACAAAGTTTCTTTGACGAATTGGCCGAGCTTATGGAAGTTGATAAGATTCAATTGCGATTAGACCTTCTGGACAATGTTAAGCCTGAAGAAGATGAAAGCATTCAATATTCTCCTGAACGGATGAAAGAAGTCATTCTGACAGCTGTTGAAAAATCAGGTTGGGGCAAAAAACCGGATAACGTCTACCAAGGATTCGTAAATTACTATTGCCACAACAGCCATGTAGCCGAAGTAGCTGATGTGGAAATTGAAAACGGAGAACCCGTTATCAAAAAAATCACCTGTGTGGTGGATTGCGGTATTGTTGTAAATCCGCTCGCGGCCACAAATTTGGTTGAAGGTGGGGTATTGGACGGTGTTGGGCATTCCATGTACAGCGAATTAACGTTCAAAGATGGAAAACCTACCGCCACTAACTTTGATGGTTATCGACTCCTCCGAATGAAGGAAGCCCCCATCGTGGAAACGTATTTCATCGACAATGGACTTTCACCAACTGGATTGGGCGAACCCACTTTGCCACCGGCCGGAGGTGCTGTGTCCAATGCACTGAAAGCCGCAACAGGCAACAGACTTTATAAGCAACCATTTACCAAAACACCAGAACTTTTAAAAGTACCCGAAAAAGAAATAATAGGTTGATTATATGACAATACTCTTGTTTGGAATTACAAAGGACATTGTGGGAGCTCCCACTTTGTCTGTTCCCACAGCTAGCGTAACAGGAAAAAAAATACCAAAAACAGTAAAGGAATTGAAAGCATTTCTGGGCAATACCTACCCGGAACTGAACAAACTGTCCTCTTTAGCAGTAGCCGTCAATAACAGCTACGCAGAAGATGACCAAGTCATCAATTCCTATGACGAAATTGCACTTATCCCCCCGGTAAGTGGGGGGTAATCCATGCAAAATTGGTAACTTACACCTGCAAAAGAAGTAACGGATTTATGCTGATAGACAATCACGGAAGAAAAATCAATTATTTACGACTGGCGGTCACCGATAGGTGCAATCTGCGTTGCAATTATTGCATGCCTTCGGAAGGTATCAATTTTGTGAAAAATGATAGGTTGTTATCTATGTCGGAATTGAAGAAAGTCAGTGAAATTTTGGTTTCCCAAGGGATTGATAAAATACGGATAACTGGTGGAGAGCCTTTCGTCCGGAAAAATTTGATGTCGTTGATGCGCCATCTTTCAAAACTGGAAGGACTTAATGATATTTCGGTGACCACAAATGCCACATTGATAGGCCCACATATTGATGAGCTTAAGGAATTGGGCATCACCAATATTAATGTGAGCTTGGATTCCATCAATCGGGAGACCTTTGAACGCATCACCCGCAGAAAACAGTTTGATACGGTTCACAACAATCTCATCAGATTGATTTCGGAAGGATTCAACGTGCGCATCAATTTTATTGTGTTGGATGGACAGAACGAGCAAGACATCATTCCCATTTTGGATGTGATGAAACACCACAATGTTTCCGTTCGTTTTCTAGAGGAAATGCCGTTCAATGGTGGTTCCAAGAATTTCAACACCATCAAATGGAATTACAAGGCCATTTTGGAGCATATCGCTGAAACTTATCCCAATTACAAAAAACTGGAATCTCCAAAGGAATCAACTTCCATCAACTATAAGATTGAAGGGCATACAGGGACTTTTGGAATCATTCCCTCCTTTAGCCGAACTTTCTGCGGTAGCTGCAATCGTCTTCGGATAACCGCAACAGGGGATGTGATTACCTGTTTGTATGGAAAACCAGTAGCCAATTTACGGGATTTGGTCCGTGGCGAATCGGACTCAAAAAAAGTAAAGGAAACCATTCTCAACGCCATTGGCAACCGAGCAAAAACTGGTTTTGAGGCGCAGGAAAAACACGCTCAAACCGTATTTGACAATTCCATGACCTCGATAGGAGGTTAATTTTTGGATAAAACGAAATACTATGGCCAGCACACCACAACTTTACGGATTGGTCCTTGCAGGTGGAAAAAGCACCCGAATGGGTTCAGACAAAGGCCTGTTGACCTATCATGATGTTCCACAACAGGAATATTTGTATCATTTGCTTGGAGAACTTTGTGATGATGTCTTTTTGAGCATTCGAGATGAGCAAAGCGATTCAATTCCAAATAGCTTCAAGACGATTGTCGACAAGAATGAATACCGCGGACCGTTCAATGGTATATTAAGTGCGCATAAGGCATATCCTGATGTTGCTTGGTTGGTTTTGGCCTGCGATTTACCCCTAATTGACTTGGAAACTTTAAAACACTTGGTGGAAAATAGAAATCCAAAACAAGGCGCAACATCATTAGCCACCAAAGAAAGTAAACTTCCCGAACCATTAATCACGATTTGGGAACCCAGTGGGTTGCAGGAAGCAATTCAGCATATGCAAACTGCAGAAAGTTCATGTCCCCGCAAGTTTTTAATCAATTCTGATACAAAATTGGTCTTTCCAGAACGTGACGAGGCACTTTATAATGCGAATTATATTGAGGATTACAAGTATGCCAAATCCAAAATAGTTTGACCTATGAACAGGTATGCCAGACAGACCCAATTGAAGGATTTTGGACCTGAAGGACAACAAAAATTGAACCAGGGTAAGGTCTTGGTCGTGGGTTTGGGCGGACTGGGATTACCTGCGCTCCAATATCTGAATGCCATGGGTGTGGGCACTCTGGGTTTATTGGACCAAGATCTGGTTGAACTCCACAATCTGCAACGACAAGTACTTTATACCGAACAAGATTTGGGTCGATTGAAGTTGGAGGTAGTCTACGAAAAATTAAGTGCACAGAATTCACAGACGCATTTTAATCTCCACGATACCTTTTTGACCAAGGACAATGCGCTGGATATTATCAAGGACTATGATGTTGTGGTAGATGCCACCGATAATTTCCCAACGCGATATTTGATCAACGATGCCTGTGTTTTGTTGAAAAAACCCTTTGTGTATGGAGCACTCCACAGTTTTGAAGGTCATGTGAGCGTTTTCAATTACCAAGGAGGGCCCACATATCGCTGCCTCTATCCCAATATGCCCAGTACTGAGGAAGTACCCAACTGCAATGAGAATGGGGTGCTCGGGGTTATACCAGGAATTATCGGGACTTTTCAAGCGTTAGAGGCCATTAAAGTACTGACCGGAATAGGGGAGGTGCTCTCTGGAAAACTCTTGTTGTTTGATGGTCTGAGTCAACAATCCACCAAAATCGGGTTCAAACTGAATCCGAAAAATTTGCAGATAAAAAAACTTCAGGATTATTATGAACCCTTGGATTGTGAAGTAGTACCTACCATCGCTGCTGAAGATTTTCAATTGCTTCTGGAATCCAAAGCCAACATCACCTTAATTGATGTCCGAACCGAAGAAGAATTTACCGAACGAAAATTAAAAGAAGCCATCAATATTCCTTTGGATAGTTTGGAACTAGCATCCACCCATATTACTTCCGTTGACAAAGTTTATGTTATTTGCCAATCTGGAAAACGAAGTGAAGTTGCCGTAAAACAATTTCAAAAGCAATATCCCAACAAACAGTTCTTCAATATTTTGGGCGGAATGAACAAAATTGCCAGCGTATGTCCCTAGGTGCAACCGATTTTGTCTTATTGACATTGGCTTTTTTTGTTGTTGCCACCCTTTATTCCGCTGTAGGTTTTGGTGGCGGGTCCAGTTATTTGGCTATATTAACCTTGGTCTTGACCAGCTTTTTTGCTATTAGAACAACGGCTTTGCTTTGCAATTTAACCGTAGTGGCCGGCAGCTGTTACCTATATTTCAGGAATGGACATTTACCCCTTAAAAAATTTCTGCCGTTTGTCATAACCAGTATTCCCATGGCGTTTCTAGGGGCCTCGTTTCGGCTTAAGGAGCAGGTTTTCTTTATCCTGTTGGCATTGGCACTGATTGCTTCGGCCATTGCACTTATCTATCAGACCATTTCATTTAACTCCAGTTTTAATGTAAAGAAATATCCACCGTATATGTCGTATGTATTAGGCGCTGGAATTGGATTTTTATCAGGTCTTGTTGGTATTGGTGGAGGTATTTTTCTGGCACCGGTACTCAATCACATGAAATGGGATAAACCCATTGTCATCGCATCACTCGCCAGCTTTTTTATTTTGGTCAACTCCGTGTCTGGAATTGGGGGATTGTTGACCAGCAATTCCTTTGAACTATTTTGGCCCGAAATATTGGGACTCCTTTTTGCCGTGCTGCTTGGAGGTCAGTTGGGTGTTCGGCTCAGTATAGGTAAATTGTCTGCAAAACGCATTCGGATGTTGACCGGTATTTTGGTATTGTTTGTGGGCATTCGGGTGTTGCTGAAGAATGGACTCGAAATCGCACTTTTTTCATGATTACATTTGATGAAGCTTTACGGAACGTTCTGGAGCATTCCCAAAACTATGGGGAAGAATCCGTTGAACTAGTTGATTCCCACGGAAGAATTTTAGCGGAAATCATAGAAGCGGACCGAGATTTTCCTCCTTTTGACAGATCCACCAAAGATGGTATTGCTATTCGGTTTGATGCCCTGAATTCCCAAAATCAGAGTTTTAAAGTTTCTGGGATTGCCCAAGCAGGCAGCCCTCAACTGTCCTTGGATGATGAGAATTGCTGTATTGAGGTTATGACAGGGGCTATAATTCCCCAAAATGCAGATACTGTGGTCATGTACGAGCATACTTCAAAAAATGAAGATGCTTTTATCATAAATGAAGCTGTAAAACAGGGGCAGAATATTCATTATCAAGCCAGTGATGTTGAAAAAGGTGAAGTTTTGCTTCAATCTGGCATTAAAATCACTCCAGCGGAGATTGGTGTGCTGGCCACCGTGGGTAAAGCCCAAGTTTCCGTAAAAAAGCTTCCGAAAGTTGCGGTAATCTCCACAGGTAATGAGTTGGTGGATGTGGACAAAACGCCATTGCCCTTTCAAATACGGAAATCCAATTCGTATTCCTTGATTTCCCTTTTGGAAAATGAAAAAATAAAAGGGGCCATCCATCATATATTGGATGAACCATCAGCCATTAAACAGACATTGGAAAACCTTCTAAAGGATTACGATGTGCTCTTGCTCAGTGGTGGGGTTTCCAAAGGAAAATACGATTTCCTTCCTGAAGCTTTTAATAGTTTGGGGGTTGAAAAGGTTTTTCACAAGGTATTACAGCGCCCCGGAAAACCGTTTTGGTTCGGAAAACATGAATCCTATAACACTACTGTTTTCTCCTTCCCGGGAAATCCAGTTTCCACTTTTGTCAACTATCACTTGTACTTCAAGCCGTGGCTTAACAAAACTTTGGGAACGGACACAATGCAATTTGACGTATTTTTAGATGAGCCCTATAGCAATAGTACAGATTTGACACTGTTTGTTGGGGTAACGCTAAAAATGATAGAGGGAAAATTAATGGCAAATACCATCACTTCAACCGGTTCTGGTGATTTATTGGCGTTGGCCAAAGCCGATGGTTTCATAAAGGTGCTTCCGAAGGAAGAAATACCAAAAGGCAAAACAGTTCCCTTTATCCCAACCAAAAACAAGGGTGTAGTATGACGCATGAGTTAAAAACCATAATCCAACATTACGATGCACGACAGGAAAAAGCTATTTTGGCCACAGTTGTTGCTTTGGATGGATCATCCTATCGCAGACCCGGTGTCCGTATGCTGATTTTTGAAAATGGCGACATGATTGGTGCCGTTAGTGGGGGGTGTGTAGAAAAAGAAGTATTGCGCCAAGCACAGGCTGTTTTCACCACCGGGGTGTCCAGGGTGATGGTGTATGATGGTCGATATCGATTAGGCTGTGAAGGTATTCTTTACATTTTATTGGAACCCTTTAAACCAGAACATTCCTTTTTAACGGAGTTTTGGAAAACCATTGAAAGTAGGAAGTCATTTCAAATTCGTTCCTATTTTCAAAAAGAGCAAAGTGACCATACGGGGTATCATTCGGTATTTCAATTTGGTGAAAACAGTTATGCTGTTTCCCAAACCAGTGAATCCAATCAAGAATTTTCCGTTTTTGAACAGGAAATGCATCCCTGTTTTCAATTGGTGATTATTGGAGCGGAGCATGATGCCGTCCAATTATGCAAATATGCTGCATTGACGGGGTGGGAGGTAAGCGTTGTGGCCAATCCTAGGGAAGAAAAGACCAAAAAGGATTTCCCCGGCATTCATAAACTCATTCAAGTAGAGCCGGAACTATTTCAACATACGCTGGATGAGCAAACGGCTGTGGTCATTATGACCCATAGTTTTGTAAAAGATCTTCAATTTGTCATGGCGCTACGTGAAGAAAAAGGTGCTTATATTGGGCTTTTAGGCCCCTTTAATCGAAGGGAAAAACTTTTTAATGAACTTTTGGAACGCTTCCCAGATATTTCCGAAGACTTTTTGGAGCAAATCCACGGTCCAGCTGGCATTGACGTTGGTGCGGAAACCCCCCAGGAAATTGCGATTTCCATTTTATCTGAAATCTTGTCCGTGGTCAACAACAAAGAGCCTCAGCTGTTAAAAGATAAAATGGGGAAAATCCATAGTTAGCCCATGAAACCCATTGCCGTTCTCATATTGGCTGCCGGTGCTTCTACTAGAATGGAGGGCGGGCCCAAACAACTTTTACCTTGGAAAAACACTACGCTATTGGGGCATTCCATTGAACAAGCCAAAAAAATATCAGATTTTGTCTTTGTGGTTTTGGGGGCACATGCTGATAAAATCAAGGAAATCATTCCAAACGATGTTGAAATCATCAACAATCCCAATTGGGAATATGGAATGGGAACTTCCATTTCAGCAGGAATAAAACATCTTCTTAATTCAACAAATAGCGATATATCCGGTCTCCTCATCATGTTGGCCGACCAACCCTTTTTGGATGCTCCCTATTTGAGCCAACTGAAAGCAGAATTTGACAAGGGCACGCATAAAATTGCAGCTACTTCTTATGGAAAGAAATTGGGAGTACCTGCCATGTTCCATCCGTCCTTATTTTTGGAACTCTCCAAATTGAATCAGGATGTTGGAGCCAGACATATCATTGAAAAATATAAATCAGATACCATCCCTATTTTTCCCAATGGGAAGCAGATTGATATTGACACAGAAAATGAATACCGCCAAGCAATTGATAACAAATAAATTACCAATGAAAATTTATACCATTACTTTATTATTGTTTTTTAGTTTTGCCTTTACCTATTCACAGGAGATGGGCTTTGAAGAATATAACCCCAAATCCACCTTAGTGGTTCCTGAACATCCTGTGGAAAGAGCCAAGTTTACTTTTATAGATGTGCACAGTCATCAATATAGAATGGCCAATCAGGATTTATCCGAATTGATTAAGGACATGGACAAAATCAATGAGGGTATTATGGTGAATTTAAGTGGTGGTTCCGGGGAAGACCTTGTCGCCAAACTGAAAAATGTAAATGAGCATTATCCCAATCGGTTTGCCATTTTTGCCAATGTGGATTATAGTGGGGTAGGCAACCCCAATTGGGGCGAACAGGCCGCCGCTCAATTGGAAAAAGATGTAAAAAATGGCGCAAAAGGCCTGAAAGTGTTTAAAAGCTTGGGTTTGCGAAACACTGACGTTAATGGAAACCGAATCCCTGTGGATGACCCAAGACTGGACCCTGTTTGGGCCAAATGCGCCGAACTTGGCATTCCAGTTCTTATTCATTCCGCTGATCCAAAGTCGTTTTGGGACCCCATGGACAGTGATAATGAGCGGTGGTTGGAATTGAAAACTCACCCAAGAAGAAAACGTTCAGCCACAGACCCGGCCCCTTGGCAGCAAATTATTGATGAACAGCACCGCATGTTTAAAAAACATCCGAAAACAAAGTTCATCAATGCGCACATGGGGTGGTACGCCAATAATTTGGACAGGCTAGGGGAGTTGATGGATGAAATCCCTAACATGAGTGTAGGCATTGGAGCCATTATTGCTGAACTAGGAAGACAGCCTAGAAGGGCCCGAGAGTTTTTCACTACATACCAAGACCGAATTCTATTTGGAAAGGACAGCTGGAAACCCGAGGAATTCCCGATGTATTTTAGGGTATTGGAGACCGCAGATGAATATTTTCCGTACTACAAAAAATACCACGCGTTTTGGGCCATGTATGGACTGGACCTCCCTGATGAAGTGCTAAAAAAGGTGTATTACCAAAATGCCTTGAACTTAATCCCTGGACTGGACAAGTCCCTGTTTCCCGAGTAAGCCAACGGATTGTTTCTGTGGCTGAGGCCTTTTAGATTCCATTTCCACAGTTTCCAAATCCTGAAAGATGCCACAGGAGATTTGCTTTTTAATCAAGGATGCTGATTTTTTCCGTTTGATTTTTGCTTCAATTTCTTTATTTAAAAATTGCATGGGAAAATCTTTTTAATTGAAACGAATTCTAATTTGATTTATTTTGATTCTCAGTGGATTGCCCCTTGTTTTTATCCATTTTTCGTTGAACATGCTCCAAAACTGCCATCCAATTCATTTTCAAAATCAAAGCAGCGGTAGGAATGTTGTCTTGCTCAATGGCCTGCAGAATTGCTGCATTTTGGCGGTTGGCCGAGTCAAAAAAACTGGAGTCCTTGGTATGAGCCTGCTCATAAAAACGTAACCGGACCTTAAGATTTTCCAAGGTTTGTAATAAAACAGTGTTACTACAATTCTGTACAAGCAAACGATGAAATTCAAAACGGGCGTTCAAGCTATTCTGAAGACGTAATTT
>JAUIBH010000089.1 GCA_030427985.1 Bacteroidia bacterium
ACAGGTCATAGTCGTTGCCACTGGGGGTCACCGTGACCGTACCATCGGCGGAGGTGATAGTCTGAAGCTCGTTCGCAGGGTCGTTGTCCGCATCGTCCACATCGTCGATGTCATCGGCAAAACCGGCTGGAACGTTCGCCAAAGAGGACCACTCCCCATCAAAATCGTCCGTGGAATCGGTGTCCAAATTGGCAGGTAGATTGGTCAAATCATTGAAGTCGCCCGAGAAATCGTCCGTTGCATCCGTGTCCAGGTTCGGGAACTCGTTATTCACCGCTGTGGCCACCTCGGCATCGCTCAATGTGGTATCTGTATCAATCAGTGCAGCAATATCAGCCAATGCCACAGCATAGGTATTGGACTCAGAATCTGTTATTACAAAATTGGTATTTGTTGCATCTATTCCAAAAGATGCAATTGTTGTATTGGTATCTGTAAGGGTATCACTCAAGCTACTTAAATCAACATTTACACTTCCCCCATTTTCCAATGTCAATGTTAATGTATGTGTTGCTCCGTCAAAAGAGAACCCTGTTAATTGTTGACTATCAGCAGATGTCAACTCCCAAGAGTCCCCATCCCAAAAGTATATGGTACCTGTATTGGTATTGACATAAATATCTCCCGTGTCTACGCCATTTGGAGTGATGGCTCCTGCGCTTGAAACAGCGGTACCTTTTAATACTTCACAGTTGCACTGGTCTTGCAAGGTAACTGTGGTCTGTGAAAAGGCTATTCCTGAAGAAAGAAGTAGGATTAGGGCTATTACGCTCTTTTTCATGGGGTTAATTATTTGTTGAGGATCGTATTTGATGTGTTTTGTAGTCTTTATAACTGTGTTTTTCTGTGTGATTTTCGTACAGTGCACACTTCGAATTTTATAACATCATACAAAATTACCCTTACTTATAGGGGCAAGAAATATTTGTTGTGTATGTCCTATATCCTACTGTATAGCCCCACTATTTTGAGGTCTTACCCATAATTTTTTATCATTTTTTTAAGACCATTGGTCGATAAGAGCAGTAATGACAATGGCTGTAAGAAGTTTGTTTTATGCGAAAAAGACTACAATTTTTTGGTAATAAAACAAACTCCATGCTCGGTCCATAAAAACCAAAAGCATGGATTCAAATTTTAATTGAAAGTTTATTAGTGAATATAACTAATTGAGTGACAGAAGAGACTCCCCTACCATTTCTTTTGAACAAGGGAAAAAGTGAAAACAAATAACCCAGCTCCACAAAGATTATGGGTTACTCTATCCTAGTAAGACTCAATTTTTGGATTAGTTTACTGATTAAAAACATCTTATTCAAAGATGATGAACTCAGATCTTCTGTTCAACTGATGTTCTTCTTCGGAGCAGCGTACCCCGTTTACACATTCGTTGACCAATCTTGTTTCCCCAAAACCTTCTCCTTGAAGTCTATCTGGAGAAATCCCTTTGGAAATCATATAATTAACCGTGGATTCTGCCCGTTTTTGGGACAACCATAGGTTGTAGGCATCAACACCACGACTATCTGTATGGGAATTTACCTTAATTTTTAGACTGGGGTATTTCTCCATGGCCACAATTACCTTCTGAATTTCTATTTCAGCATCTGGGCGTATGTTGTATTTGTTCAAATCGAAATAGATTGTACTCAGCTGAAGTAATTTTGCCAAATCGTCCCCAAAACCACCTGTAACCACATCCCTTTCCAAATAAAAGTCAATGATTCTTGGTTTGCCATAGGATTTGTTCAGATATTCCTCGGCTGGGACATAACCGTCCCGGGACGCCCTTACGAAATTACCTTTGGAACAATCCAACTGCAAGGTATAATTCCCTTTGGAATCTGTTATGGTAGAGGAAACTTCCTTGTTTTCCTCATCAATTACCATGACGGTGGCACCTGGCAAAACTTCATTGGAAATACGGTCTCTAACTGTACCTGTTACGCCTTGAATGCAATCCAAAACCAATGGTTCATTCTCTACAAATTCATAAATATCGTCTTCGCCCATACCTCCTTCTTTATTGGAGGAAAAATAGCCCTTCTTGGTTTCTGGGTCAAAGATATAGGCAAAATCATCCAATGGGCCATTTATGGGTCGGCCTACATTCACCACAGGTTGGTCATAATCATCAAAAGCAATTTTTGTAGCGAAGACATCCAATCCGCCCAAACCTTGATGTCCATCTGAAGAAAAATAAAGCACCCCATCTTTTGTAATAGATGGGAACGTCTCCCGGGCCATGGTATTGATGTTTTCGCCCAAATTAATAATAGGGCCATAGGTGCCATCACCGATTATTTCGGTCATAAAAATGTCAGATTCTCCATAGCTGCCCGGCATATCCGAAACAAAATACAATCTTTTGCCATCTGGGCTCAATACAGGGTGGGCCACTGAATAGGAGTCATTATTGAATGGGAGTTCAATTACATTGGTCCATTCCCCATCAATGTATTCAGCACTATAAATCTTTAAACGAATGATTCCGCTTTCATCCTTATATTTTTTTCCATCCAAAAAATTGTTTCGGGTAAAATATATGGTCGTACTATCCTTGGCCACCGCAGTAGTGGATTCATGAAGTCTGGTGTTTAAGGCTCCTTCCAACTTTACCACTCTATCTGTTGAGGCGCTGTCTGCATTGACCTTATAAAGATCTAAAAAGTCTTTTGAGTTCCAGGTATGTCGATAACGGGCCAAATTTCCTGTATCGCGATCGGAAGCAAAAATGAGCCCCTTTTTATAGAATGAAGCTGCAAAATCTGAATATTTACTGTTGTATTTAAAGGGTTTTACAGTATATCTACCGGAATTGGCTTCGATTTTGTCCAGGTAATCCACATCAAACTCACCCTCGGTAGAGGTGATTTCCCTGAATTTTTCCATCGTTGCGGTGGCCTCGTCATAATTTCCCAGCGATTTTAAACTTTGGGCATATCGGAAGATGTAGTCTGGGCTTATTTTGTCCGGAAAATTCTCTGCCAATCTTTTATAGATGTTGGCCGCTTCTTGATATTGGGCATTAAAATAGTAGGAATTACCAAGACGCTTCAACAAATCAGAAGATACATAGCCCTTGTCCAAGACTTTTTTGTAGATGTCAATGGCCGGTCTAAAAGAATATTCCTCATATCGTTCATCTGCCTTCGCTTTGACTTTGGCTTGTCGCCTATCTGGAATACTGTCCTGTGCAAGCATGTTTGCTGCACAACTTGAAAATACAATAAGAAATATGAGTATTCTTCTTAACATCCTAAACTATATTAAAAGAATCTGGGTGATACCGTTCTTTGAAATGATTTTAACAACTCCAATCTCAGGAATATCTCAAAGGAACCATCATTGAACTGGGTCCCTCCCAATTCGGTTGTCTCCCTGTCATACGCCAAACCTATCATAAGCTGATCCGTTATCTGGAATCCTGCCAAGGCACTTACTGCAGCATCCCATCTGTACGCTGCACCAAAACTGAACTTATCCGCAAATAGGAAATTGGCCGAAAGATCAACTTGAAGTGGCGCACCTCCTACAGCTTTAGTAAGCAATGCGGGCTTAAACTTCAAATCGGCCCCGATATCAAAGACATATCCCGTTATTAAATACAGGTTGATTTGCTGCGCGGATAAGAAATTTACCGAGTTTGCGTCAACGCCACTATTGTCAAAATATTCGGTCTCCAAAATGTTCGGTGCCGAGACCCCCACGTAAAACTTGTCTGTATGATAGTATAGACCCAAACCAAAATTGGGTGTAAAGCGATTATCAATATTGTCTTGCTGAACCACTTCTTCATCAAAGTTGCGAAGCCCGTTAAAATCCAAGCTTATCATATTCCCTCCCATTTTCAACCCAAAAGAAAGCTTTGCTTCTCTAGCGAACTCCAATGTATAAGAGACCACAGCATCCAAATAGGTCTGCTGTACCACGCCATCGCCAATGTTGTCGTTTACCACGGATACACCATAGCCCAACCTACTGTTTCTTATGGGCGAATGAAGATTGAGGGAGAATGTTTCTGGAGCTCCATCAAGGCCAACCCATTGTGATCGGTACAGCCCTGCAAAGCTCAATTGCCCCCGGGAACCTGCATAAGCCGGGTTAACCGTCAATGTATTGAACATGTATTGGGTATACTGCGCATCTTGTTGGGCCACAAGCCCCTGAAATACAAACCCTATGAATAAAATTGGAATTAAAATGTGCTTTTTGATCATGCTACATCAATGTTACCTGCTTATATATATGTATTCGGAGTCTGTGAAACTGCCCTTTTCCGTAACGTATTCAAAAATATAAAAATATACTCCTGCCGGAAGGTGATTGTCATTTCCTACCGCTGATTTAGCCCTTGAACGGCCATCAAATACATTATTGATATTATTGTAATCCTTGCCTTCATAGACCGCCGTACCCCATCTGTTAAAAATCTTGAGGGTACTTGATTTTACTTTATCGAGTCCCCTTATGAAAAGGAAGTCGTTTTTTAAATCCCCATTTGGTGTAACCAGTTGGTTTACGGCAATATCTTCTATGGATACCGTCACAATAGCCGTGTCACAATTATCTGGATTAGCCGCTTCGCAAATGGTGTATTCAATGGTATAATCACCATCTTCCAATCCTAGTGCCACTTCGATGCTTCCATCCGGATTTATGGTTAAATCACCTGTTGATGTCGAAGTCAATATCACATCGATAAGCTCAATGGGTTCTCCATTGAGGGTATCGTTCTCCAATATATCACTGTCCGCTATCAATCCTCCAGAACTGTCCGAGGTATATCCATCATCCATGGCATCAATTATATTGATTGTTTCGGGGCCCACTTCAACTGTGACCGTAGCGGAATCACAGTTATCTACATTTGCAATCTCACAAATGGTATAGTCTATGGTATAGATACCCTCTGGTGTTCCAGGAGCTACGCTGACACTTCCATCATCGTTGACCGTAAGTTCGTTGGTAGGTGTTGAGCTCAAAAGTACATCTTCCAAAGTAATGGATTCCTCATCTAAAGTATCATTGGAAAGTACATTGCTATCCACGATCACCCCTCCTTCTGAACCTTCAACCAAATATGTATCGTCTACTGCATCGATGACATTGTTCATACCGGGTCGCACTTCAACTGTGACCGTAGCGGTATCACAATTGTCCACATTAGTTATATCACAAATTGTATAGTCTATGGCATAGGTACCCTCTGGTGTTCCAGGGGCCACGCTGACACTTCCATCCTCATTAATTGATAGCTCGTCCGTAGCTGTGGAAGTAAGAAGTACATCCTCCAAGGTAATGGATTCTCCATTTAGTGTGTCGTTGGAAAGCACATTGCTATCCACGATCACCCCTCCATCTGAACCTTCAGTCAGATATGAATCGTCTACTGCATCGATGACATTGTTCATACCGGGTCCCACCTCAACGGTGACCGTAGCGGTATCGCAGTTATCTACATTTGCAATCTCGCAAATTGTATAGTCAATGGTATAAATACCCTCTGGAGTTCCGGGCATAACACTAACACTACCATCCTCGTTTATGGTGAGCTCGTTTGTAGCAGTGGAGGTAAGAAGTACATCGTCCAAAATAATGGATTCTCCATTTAGGGTATCGTTGGAAAGCACATTGCTATCCACGATCACCCCTCCATCTGAACCTTCAGCCAGATAGGAGTCATCAATTGCATAAATTGCATTGGGCCCAACTTCTATAGTTACTGTTGCCGAAGCACATACCGCTGGGTCCGGAATAATATTACACACCTGATACACCACTGTAACAGAGGAATTGGATTCAGATTCGGTTGGTGTATAGGTCATAAACCCAGTTTCTGCATCAAAAGAAACTGTACCAATAGCGGTGCCCCCAATTCTTGACAAACTTGTTATGCCGAGATTGTTCGTATTGTTGTTGGGCAAGTAATCGTCATTCTCAAGAATATTTATGGCCACTTGGGTAAGTGCAGGGGTTGAACCGGAATCGTCCACAGCGGTAGCTGCCAAAGGGTTGGGGTCGGTGCCATTCGGATTTCCATCATCATCGCAGTCCAAAGCTTCCCAATCTACCGTAGGCTCCAAAGTCACACTATCTGGATTATAGTCACAAGGATCCAAGGGGTCGGTTTCATCATCCACTTCATCCTCGTTAGTGACACCATCTCCATCACAGTCAGTATTGTTCCATTCCTCAGAAGGTTCCACAGTTTGACTGCTCAGTATAAAATCACATGGGTCTTCTATGTCTGTGCCATCATCCTCTTCATCATCATCGGTAACACCATCACCATCCGTATCTTCATCTTGTGGATCTAAATAGTCTGGTGTACCATCCTCATCCGTATCATCATTGGTAGGATCACCATTGTCATCTGCATCTTCATCAGGCGTATCAATTCCATCACCATCATCATCGATATCGCGGTAGTTCACATCCTCAGTTCCATCTCTATCGGGTAAATCTGTGGCCGGATTGTCAATTTCATCGTTCACATCAAAGCCATCATTCACATCGCTACCTTCGTAACCATCGTCAAGACCATCTCCATCGGTATCTGTTCCCGTAAATTGCTGATCAGGTATACCATCAAAATTGAAATCATTCCCTTCGTTGTTATCTGGCACCCAATCATTGTCTGTATCATCATCAAGGTAATCTGGAGTGCCGTCTCCATCGGTGTCTTCAAGGTCAAGACCTGCATCTCCATTCCCCTCGTAGGCATCATCCAGACCATCATTGTCCGTATCGTTTCCTGTTGGAGGAACATACTCAAAAGTTGGCTGCGCCTCCACGTTATCTGGAATACCGTCATTATCGCTGTCCAAATCCCTATAATTTGGATTTGAATCATTATCATTATTAACTGGATCCAATCCCCATCCATATATGTCATCCATACCATCCGCATTATTATCCACCAAAGATGGTGTTAAATAATTAGTATGATATTGACCTTCCAAATTATCTAAAATTCCATCATTGTCACTGTCTATATCCCGGTAATCCGGTAAAGAATCACCATCTGTATCAATAGGATTTAAACCATCTTCATAGGCATCGTCAATATCATTTTTATTACCATCCCCAGTAGGTGCAATGTACCCTTCTGATGTTTGGGCTTCAACTTTATCCTTAATACCATCATTATCAGAATCAAAATCCCTGTAATCAGGAAAAATGTCATAATCGGAATTTATAGGGTCTATACCAAATCCATAATCTCCTTCGTAAGCATCATCCAGACCATTTTTATTTGCATCTATACCAGAAGGTGGTATATAACTGGTATAAACCTGTGCTTCAATATTATCACGAATACCATCAATATCAGAATCGATATCTAAATAATCGGGAATCTTACCATTGCCTCCCCTATGAAGATCAGTATTTACGGGGGTAATCCCTAATTTATCAGAAGTCTCGTATACATCATCCAAACCATTAGAATTAGCATCCAAGCCAGATGGTGCTATATACTCGTGAGACCATTGTGCTTCTTTATTGTCAAGAATTCCGTCCCCATCAGAATCTATATCCAAATGGTTGGGTATTCCATCTCCATCAGCATCATCAAGTCCCTCAACCGTGTCAATTATTCCGTCATTGTCATCATCAATATCAATAACATCAGGCACACCATCACCATCCGTATCGGTATTATCACCACCATCCCCACATGCACCCATTGTATCACCATGATTTAAGTGTGCTTGTACAGAAGCGGGCGCTACACTAATAGTATGGTATCCATTTCTAGGGTTATTCGGGCTTTTATCTTCTTTGTGGCAAAGAAACACCTTGTCTGGTCCATCATATTTGGCTTCCTCACCGTCATAGTTACAAACACCATCCCCCTGTTCCATTGATGCAAATGAAGAATGGTTATTAGCATTATTGATAGGATATGCCAAAAAACCTAAAAACAGCAAAAAGAAAAGTATATACCCCTTTCTAAAATTTAAGAAAGTAATTTTTTCCATAAATGATAAGTTTTGGTCAACTAATCACCATGGCCAGTAGTTCTCGTAAGTGCAAGAAAATGGGGCTTTTCTTGTTAAAATAGTGCCTAACTACGCATATGACACTACAGGAAAATTATGGTCACATAATTACTGCTTTTATACCTAATCGCCTATTTTAATCGACAAAAAGCGTATTAGTCATTATTAGTTACCACATTGCTTCCAATAATGAGTTTGTTAGGAAGTCTGTCTTTGGTTAACTCCCTAAAAACCGCAACAAAGGGGAAAAATACAGCACTTTTTTGTTTTACATCTCCATTCCCACTCCCTTTTTTTCCAATAATATCAACAATCATCTATCTTTAAACAAATGGGCACCATAAGTAATAATTACCCTATTTTTGCCGAAATTTTTGTTGATGGATTTTGAAAGGGAAATAGCAAAACGAAGAACTTTTGGCATTATATCACACCCTGATGCGGGTAAAACAACATTGACCGAAAAACTACTTTTGTTCGGAGGTGCAATCCAAGAGGCCGGAGCTGTAAAAAGTAATAAAATTAAAAAATCGGCCACCAGTGATTTTATGGAAATTGAGCGGCAAAGGGGAATTTCCGTGGCCACCTCCGTTTTGGCTTTTATTTATAAGGACAAGAAAATCAATATTTTAGATACTCCTGGACACAAAGATTTTGCCGAAGATACCTTTAGGACATTGACCGCTGTAGACAGTGTTATTGTTGTTATTGATGTGGCCAAAGGTGTGGAGGAGCAGACCGAAAAATTGGTGGAGGTCTGTCGTATGCGAAACATCCCCATGATTGTATTCATCAACAAATTGGATCGTGAGGGGAAGGATGCTTTTGATCTCTTGGATGAGGTGGAACAAAAATTGGGTTTGACCGTGACTCCATTGAGCTTCCCGATAGGTATGGGCTATGATTTTAAAGGTATCTACAATATTTATGAGAAAAACATCAACCTTTTTAGTGGAAACAATAAAAAGAATATTGAAGAAACCATCGCTTTTGACAATATAGACAGTCCAGAACTTGAAAAAATCATTGGAACCGATGCAGCTGAAAACCTACGGGATAACCTAGAACTGGTCCATGGGGTTTATCCTGATTTTGATAAGGAAGCCTATTTAAAAGGAGAACTGCAACCTGTTTTCTTTGGCTCCGCCTTAAACAATTTTGGGGTTCGCGAACTCTTGGACTGTTTTGTGGATATTGCCCCTCCGCCAAGAGCTAAAAAAGCAGAAGAACGTTTGGTTAAAGCCAATGAGAAAGATTTTTCAGGATTTGTTTTTAAAATCCATGCCAATATGGACCCCAAGCACCGTGACCGATTGGCCTTTGTGAAAGTGGTTTCGGGTACTTTTGAACGAAACACTCCGTATCTACATGTCCGAAATGGCAAAAAGTTGAAATTCTCAAGTCCCAATGCATTTTTTGCTGAAAAGAAAGAGATTGTGGATGTTTCCTATCCTGGTGACATTGTGGGATTACACGATACTGGTAACTTTAAGATCGGGGACACCTTGACCAGTGGAGAAGAATTACATTATAAAGGTATTCCCAGTTTTTCACCCGAACATTTTAGGTACATCAACAATGCAGATCCTATGAAGGCCAAGCAATTGTATAAGGGCATAGACCAACTTATGGACGAAGGTGTGGCCCAGTTGTTTACCTTGGAAATGAACGGGAGAAAGGTCATTGGAACGGTAGGTGCTCTGCAATATGAAGTCATCCAATACCGATTAGAGCATGAATACGGCGCAAAATGTACTTATGAAAACTTCCCGGTGCACAAAGCATGTTGGGTAGAGCCTGAGGATGAGAAAAATGAAGAATTCCAAGAATTCAAGCGGGTAAAGCAAAAATTCTTGGCAACGGACAAAAAAGGTCAGTTGGTATTCTTGGCCGACTCGCCCTTTTCATTGCAAATGACACAGCAAAAATACCCATCTGTGAAACTGCACTACACTTCAGAGTTTGAATAAAAACTGGTTCTGAGTTTTAGTCCTGCATAACAATTTGTTTAAAAATCGACATTCCCATATCCTTCTGAAAATGAATTATTTGGATAGGGATTATAGCTTTTTTTTGTACATTGGATTAAGTAACCAATAAAAACAAACTGTTATGACAACATCAGTAAAACCACCTGTTTGGTTCTGGATAATTAGTGTAATAGCATTACTATGGAATTTAATGGGTGTTTACAACTATCTCAACCAAGCCTTTAACCAGGTCAGTCTTTTAGAAAGTATGGACCAAGCCCAGCGCGAGGTTTTTGAAGGTATTCCAGCTTGGGCAACGGCAGCATTTGCCCTTGCGGTTTTCACTGGATTGATAGGCTCCATTGGTCTTTTACTACGTAAAAAATGGGCAAAACCATTATTTATCATTTCATTGATAACAGCTGTGGCGCAATTTATCCACTGGCTTTTTATCTCTGGTGCAGTTGAGGCGTTTGGACCATCCACCTACACCATGCCCATTATTGTGATTATAATAGGCATTTACCTGATTTTATTTTCAAAACAGGGCATACAGAAAGGTTGGTTGAAGTAATAAAAAAAGGCCCCGATTATAAATCGGGGCCTTTTTTTATGCTTCTCCCGTTGGTCCAAAATTCAAGGGGATAGAAGGTTGTTCGTAATCTTGGATGGGACCATGCGCCTGTTCAAAACGAGCTACGTTATCACTCAATGCCTTTAAAAACTTTTTAGCGTGCTGCGGCGTCAATACAATTCTGCTCTTCACCTTTGCCTTGGGAGCACCAGGCATCATACTAATAAAATCAACCACAAATTCTGACGCAGAGTGATTGATGATCGCCAAATTGGATTAGATTCCCTCTGCGGTCTTTTCATCCAATTCTATATTGATTTGCTTTTGTTTCTGGTCTTGCTTGTTGTCAGCCATAATGCATACGTTTCAAAATGAAAAAGAAAACCCTGACGGTAAGGCCAGGGTTTTGCTTATTTTATAACTAGAACTTGAACTCCTCTTTTCGGGCCATGATTTCATCGTATTCCTCTTTGGATCCTACGATGATGCTATCATAATCCCTCATACCTGTACCGGCAGGAATCTTATGTCCAACAATTACATTTTCCTTCAATCCTTCCAATGTATCTACTTTACCGCTTACCGCAGCTTCGTTCAATACTTTGGTGGTTTCCTGGAACGATGCAGCAGAGATAAATGATTTCGTCTGCAACGACGCTCTTGTAATACCTTGCAGGATTGGCGTAGCCGTAGCCGCAACCGCATCTCTAGCCGTTACCAAGGTCTTGTCTTCTCTTCTAAGAATAGAGTTCTCATCCCTCAACTCACGGGCTGTAATAATCTGACCTGGTTTCAATCTTTCTGAATCCCCTGCTTCCTCAACAACTTTTTTACCGTAGATCTCATCGTTCTCATTAATAAAGTCGTCTTTGTGCACCAGTTGATTTTCCAAGAAAGTGGTATCTCCAGAATCCTCGATTTTCACCTTACGCATCATTTGGCGTACCACAACTTCAAAGTGCTTATCATTGATTTTCACACCTTGCAAACGGTAAACTTCTTGAACCTCGTTCACCAAGTATTGCTGAACGGCAGAAGGTCCTTTGATGGCCAAAATATCCTCTGGTGTAATGGAACCATCAGACAATGGCATACCGGCACGAACGTAGTCGTTCTCCTGCACCAAAATCTGGTTGGAAAGTTTCACCAAGTACTTCTTCACCTCACCTGTTTTGGATTCGATGATGATTTCTCGGTTACCTCTCTTAATCTTACCGAAGGAAACCACACCATCAATCTCAGAAACTACGGCTGGGTTAGATGGGTTACGGGCCTCAAACAACTCGGTTACCCTTGGAAGACCACCAGTAATATCCCCTGCTTTTGCAGACTTACGTGGTATTTTCACCAAGATTTTACCTTCCTTGATCTTCTCACCATCGTCCACCATTAAGTGGGAACCAACCGGCAAGTTGTACGAACGTAAGGTCTCTCCCTTACCATCCTTGATCAACAAGGTAGGAATCAATTTCTTGTTCCTTGATTCAGAAATTACCTTTTCTTGGAAACCAGTTTGTTCATCGATTTCAACCTGATAGGTAACTCCTTGCTCAATATTTTCATAGGCTATTTGACCTGTGAATTCTGAAACAATAACACCGTTATAAGGATCCCACTGGCAAACCAAGGTTCCTTTACTGATCTTAGCGCCATTTTTAATGAACAATTGCGAACCGTAAGGAATATTGTTGGTACTCAACGTTATTCCTGTTTTGGCATCTACAATCTTTATTTCCGAAGTTCTGGAAATTACAATATTGGTTTTTTCGCCTTCACTGTTCTCACCTTCAACCAATCGTAAATCCTCAATTTCGGCAATACCGTCAAACTTGGCTTCCAATTTGTTGTCCTCGGAAATGTTTCCTGCAATACCACCCACGTGGAAGGTACGCAAGGTCAACTGTGTACCAGGTTCCCCAATGGACTGTGCAGCAACAACACCAACAGCTTCTCCTCGTTGTACCATTTTATTTGTAGCAAGGTTTCTACCGTAGCATTTTGCACAGATTCCCTGAGGCGCCTCACATGTCAAGGCAGAACGTACTTCAATTTTCTCAATTGGAGCAGCTTCAACGCGTTTTACGTCAGCTTCAGAGATTTCTTGGCCAGCTTCAAGTACCAATTCTTCCGTCAACGGATTGTATACATCATGCAAGGAAACCCTACCTAGGATTCGTTCTCCTAGGGATTCCACGATTTCCTCGTTCTTCTTCAACGGTTCAACTTCAATTCCTCGAAGCGTTCCACAATCCTCAATGTTGATGATCACATCTTGGGAAACATCCACCAAACGACGTGTCAAGTATCCTGCATCTGCCGTTTTCAAAGCGGTATCGGCAAGACCTTTACGCGCACCGTGGGTAGAGATAAAGTATTCCAAAATCGATAGCCCTTCCTTAAAGTTGGAAAGAATCGGGTTTTCAATAATCTCTCCACCACCTGCAGTGGATTTTTTAGGCTTGGCCATCAATCCACGCATACCGGTCAACTGACGAATCTGCTCTTTGGAACCCCTCGCACCGGAATCCAACATCATATA
>JAUIBH010000090.1 GCA_030427985.1 Bacteroidia bacterium
CGGCTCGTCACATCCTGGGGCTGGAGAAGGTCCCAAGGGTTGGGCTGTTCGCCCATTAAAGTGGCACGCGAGCTGGGTTCAGAACGTCGTGAGACAGTTCGGTCTCTATCTACTGCGGGCGTTAGAGATTTGAGTGGACCTGGTCCTAGTACGAGAGGACCGGACTGGACCGACCGCTGGTGCACCGGTTGTCCCGCCAGGGGCATCGCCGGGTAGCTAAGTCGGGATGGGATAAGCGCTGAAGGCATATAAGCGCGAAACCCGCCACAAGATGAGATCTCTTTAAAGGGCCGTGGGAGACGACCACGTCGATAGGCCGTAGGTGGAAGTGCAGCGATGCATGCAGCCGAGCGGTACTAATTGCCCGTAAGCTTGCGCAGATGCGCCCTCGGAAACTTCCTTGGAAACAAAAATACTTCGTTGACTCTTTTTTGGCGCGCACAACAGCGCCGTCCCTTTATATGTCATATTAAAAGACTGTTCCTTTGCATGGACATCGGCAATGTTCGATGTCGTTGCGAAGAGATGCCAAATCAAGTTTGGCATAAAGATCTAGGTGGCCATGGCGACGGGGCCCACCCCTTTCCATTCCGAACAGGGAAGTTAAGCCCGTTTGCGCCGATGGTACTGCCACACCAGGTGGGAGAGTAGGTAGCCGCCTTCCTTGAAAGCCCTTCACAAACAGTGAAGGGCTTTTTTTGTTTTAAAACTCTGTGGTTTGGTTAGGGACTATGTTTTGGAACAGGGGACACAAGTGCATAAAAAACTCCCAAAAGGAATTTCTTCCTCTGGGAGTTCCATAATAAATGGTTTGGTTGGATATTTACTCTTTAAACCCGTGGTAGGTCACCTTCCCCTTTTAAAGGCAAATCTGATTGCCCCATGAGATAAGTGTCTACATGGTAAGCAGCCTGCCTGCCTTCTGAAATGGCCCATACGATTAGCGATTGGCCTCTTCGTTGGTCTCCTGCGACAAAAACACCTGGTACATTGGTCTTGTAATCAGCAGCAGAAGCCTTGATATTGGTTCTTGGGTCCATTTCCAATCCCAATTGGTCTGAAATGGAAGTTTCTGAACCTGTAAATCCAAGGGCCAACAAAACCAAATCGCATTCCCATTCTTTTTCGGTTCCTTCAACTTCTTTTAAAACAGGGCGTTGGCCGGGAGTTGTTTCCCAAACCACTTCGGATGTGACCAAGCCTTTGAGGTTACCCTTGTCATCACCAACAAATTTTTTCGTAGAAATACTAAACACACGTTCCGCTCCTTCTTTATGTGAAGAACTTGTACGTAAGCGCATGGGCCAAAAAGGCCAGGGCTGCCCTTCAGGACGCTCTGGAGTACCTTTGGGCATAATCTCAAAATTGGTCACCGAAATCGCACCTTGTCTAATGGAGGTTCCGATACAATCCGAGCCGGTATCACCACCACCAATAACAATTACCTTCTTGCCTTTGGCAGTCAATTCTTCACCTTCATAAGGGATTCCATCTACTTTTCTATTATTCTGAGGAAGAAAATCCATGGCTTGGGTAACTCCTTTAAGGTCAGACCCTGGAATGGGAAGATTACGCCTAACCGTTGCTCCTCCGCAAAGTACCAAGGCATCATATTCCTTTTCTAAATCTTTTGCATCAACATCAACGCCAATGTGGACACCAGTTTTGAACTGAATTCCTTCTTTTTCCATTACCTCCAAACGTCTATCGATAACATTTTTTTCCATTTTAAAATCTGGAATGCCATACCGAAGAAGTCCGCCTATTTTTTCATCACGCTCAAAAACGGTAACCTCATGCCCGGCCCGATTAAGTTGTTGGGCTGCTGCCAAACCTGCTGGTCCAGAACCTATTACTGCAACGGTTTTTCCTGTTCTTTTGGTAGGAGGTTCAGGTTTGATCCATCCATTTTTGAAGGCCGTTTCAACAATATTCTTTTCAATGTTCTCAATGGAGACGGGAGGTTCGTTTATTCCCAATACACATGCTTCTTCGCAAGGTGCTGGGCACAATCGGCCTGTAAATTCTGGAAAATTGTTGGTAGCGTGCAATATTTTAGCTGCCTTTTCCCATTTTCCCTGATAGACGGCGTCGTTAAAATCTGGAATTAAATTGCCCAATGGACAACCACTGTGGCAAAACGGAATACCGCAGTCCATGCAACGAGCGCCTTGGTTCTTTAGCTCTGCCTCTTTTAAAGGTTTTGTAAATTCCTTATAGTTTTTGATACGTTCTTTGACCGGGGCGTAAGCTTCGTCCTTTCTGTCAAATTCCATAAATCCTGTAATCTTTCCCATGTCTCAAATTATAAGGTTTGCATTTTTTCTTGTTCCAAGCGGATAAGTGCTTGACGATATTCCTCAGGGAATACTTTAATGAACTTTGGAAGGTATTCTTCCCATTTCTCTAAAATTTCCTGTGCCAAGGGGCTCAATGTGGCGTTGTAATGATTTTCTATCAACTCCTTTAATTGTTTTACATCATTGTCTTCCTCAACTGGAAGTAGATTTAGGTGTTCACCATTACATCTTTTTTCAAAGGAACCGTCCTTATTGTATACATAGGCAATACCACCACTCATTCCCGCGCCAAAGTTTCTTCCAACGCTGCCCAAGATAACGGCTACACCACCGGTCATATATTCACATCCATGATCACCTATTCCCTCAACAACGGCTTTGGCTCCTGAATTTCGAACACAAAAACGCTCACCTGCTTTACCATTAATGTAAGCTTCACCTGAAGTGGCCCCATATAAGGTTACATTTCCAGTGATGATGTTATCTTCTGGTTTTATGGTTGATTTAAACGGTACTTTAATCACCAGTTTGGCACCGGAAAGTCCTTTGCCCAAATAATCATTGGTGTTGCCGTTGACCACCATGGTAAGACCTTTGGTGGCGAAAGCTCCAAAACTTTGTCCTGCCGAGCCTGTAAAATTTAGTTTTAGCGTGTTATCGGGAAGCCCATCGGCTCCATAAATCTTTGAAATTTCATTACTGATGATGGCCCCAACAGCTCTGTCCGTATTGTGAATAGGAAAATCTAAAGTAGTTTTTTCTTTTCTGAACAAAGCAGGGTGTGCTTTGGCAATGATATCAAACTCGATGGATTTATCAATATCGTGCTGTTGCTTTTCAGTATTGTAGAATTTGGTTCCTTCGGGAACATCAACTTGGTACAAAATTGGACTTAAATCAATTCCAGCAGCTTTGTAATGTTCAATGGCTTTCTTGCGGTCCAATTTTTGAACTTGTCCCACCATTTCGTTGACGGTTCTGAATCCTAGCTTCGCCATAATTTCACGAAGTTCTTGTGCTACAAAGTACATGTAGTTAACCACATGCTCTGGTTTGCCTTGGAATTTTTTACGTAATTCCGGGTTTTGGGTTGCTATACCCACTGGGCAAGTATTCAAATGACAAACTCGCATCATAATACAGCCCGAAGCTACCAATGGCGCGGTTGCAAAACCAAATTCTTCAGCACCCAATAAGCAGGCCACGGCTACGTCTCTTCCTGTCTTTAACTGACCATCACACTCTAAAACAATTCTGTTTCTTAAATCGTTGAGCACTAAAGTCTGCTGAGCTTCAGCGATTCCCAATTCCCACGGTAATCCAGCGTGCTTTAAAGATGTTAAAGGTGATGCACCCGTTCCTCCATCGAAACCAGAGATAAGCACCACATCTGCCTTGGCTTTGGACACACCGGCAGCAACGGTTCCTACACCCACTTCGGATACAAGTTTCACATTGATCCGTGCATCCCTGTTGGCAGACTTAAGGTCGTAAATCAACTGGGAAAGATCTTCAATGGAGTAAATATCGTGGTGGGGTGGAGGGGAAATCAAGCCTACATACGGGGTTGAATTCCTTGTTTTGGCAATGGCCGGATTTACTTTTGGACCAGGTAGTTGCCCACCTTCACCGGGTTTGGCCCCTTGGGCCATTTTTATTTGTATTTCTTGTGCGCTGGTAAGATAGTTGGAACTAACGCCAAATCTACCTGATGCCACCTGTTTGATGGCACTGTTCTTCCAGTCACCTGTTTGACTTCTATAAAAACGAACCGGATCCTCGCCGCCTTCACCTGAATTGCTCTTTCCGCCAATACGGTTCATGGCAATCGCAAGATTTTCATGTGCCTCCTTACTGATACTTCCGTAGGACATGGCGCCCGTTTTGAACCGTTTTACAATTTCGGTCCAAGGTTCAACTTCTTCAAGTGGAATGGGATCGTAGTTCGAAAATTCGAACAAGCCACGGATGGTCATTAAGTTTTTAGATTGCTCATTTACCAATTGGGAATACTCCTTGTAAGTTTCCGGCTCGTTATTGCGTACCGATTTTTGAAGTTTGGCAATACTTAATGGATTGAACATGTGCTTTTCGCCATTTCTTCTCCAACGGTACTCACCACCAATCTCAATATCCAGATTGGCCGCTAATTCCTGTGTCTTGAATGCTTTTTTGTGGCGCTTGGCTATTTCCTTTTCAATTTCATACAAACCAATTCCCTGAATACGCGTGGGCGTGTTGGGGAAATATTTGTCCACTACCTTGGTGTTGATACCAATACATTCGAATAGTTGAGATCCCCGGTAAGAATTTAGAGTGGAAATCCCAATTTTGTTCATCACTTTTAGGATGCCCTTGCCAATGGCTTTGTTATAATTTTTTACGGCTTCCTCAAAAGTGTATTCTGTGATGTTGTTTTCTTTAATTTGCTCTCCAATGATTTCATTCACCAAATAGGGGTTGATGGCACTTGCCCCAAACCCGAACAATAGTGCAAAATGGTGAACTTCCCTAGGCTCGGCAGATTCAATAATGATGCTCAATTTTGAACGTTTGCCCATTCTTCGCAAACCACTGTTTACATAAGAACATGCCAAAAGAGCTGGTATGGCCGCCATTTCGGTGCTGACCATCCTATCTGATAGGATAATAATATTGGCTTCATCATCTATGGCATTTAATGCCTGCTGAAGAATGGAGTCCAAGGCCTCTTCCAATCCGTTGTGTCCCTTTTCAACCTCATAGAGCGTGGAAATAGAGACTACCTTATAATCTGGGCTGGAATCATAGTTTTTGATTTTATCTAAATCCTCTTTGGAAATTACGGGGTTTTGAATCTTGAGTTTTCTACAGTGCAACTCGTTGATGTCAAAAATATTTTGATCGCTTCCCAGTGTTAGACTGATGTCTGTGATCAACTCCTCGCGGATACCATCCAAAGGTGGATTGGTCACCTGGGCGAACAATTGTTTAAAGTAATTGTAGATCAACTGCGGACGTTCAGACAATACGGCGATAGGCGTATCCGATCCCATGGAACCGATGGGCTCCTTGCCTTTTTCGGCCATGGGCATGATAATGGTATTGATATCCTCCAACGTATATCCAAAAGCGGATCTGCGGACATCGAGAGGAAACTCACCAAAGAATACAGGGCAATCGTTATAAGGAATGTCCCGTAGGTGTACCAAGTTGTCTTTCAACCACTTTTTGTACGGATGTTTTTTGGCGATGGATTCTTTGATTTCCTCATCGTTTACGATACGGCCTTCTTCCATGTTCACCAAGAACATTTTCCCAGGCTCCAATCGCCCGTGGAATTCAATATCTTCTGGATCTAGCTCCAATACCCCGGTTTCGGAGGACATGATCACATATCCTTTTTTGGTAACGGAGTACCTGGATGGACGAAGTCCATTTCTGTCCAATACGGCGCCGATGTAATTTCCATCTGTAAACGGAATGGAAGCAGGGCCATCCCAAGGTTCCATTAAACAGGAGTTGTATTCGTAGAATGCCTTTTTGGATTCAGACATTTCGTCGTTCTTTTCCCATGCTTCGGGAACCAACATCATCATCACTTCTGGTAGGGAACGACCGGTCATCAATAGCAATTCCACAACCATGTCCATACTGGCAGAGTCGGATTTCCCTGGCAATACTACCGGTAGAATTTCTTTAATGTCTTCGCCAAACCAATCACTTTGCATGAGTTCTTCACGAGAACGCATTCGGGATACATTTCCCCGCAAGGTGTTAATTTCACCATTGTGGCACATATAACGGAAAGGTTGGGCCAAATCCCAAGTAGGGAATGTGTTTGTGGAAAATCTTTGGTGCACCAAGGCCAAGCGTGTTACCACTCTGGGGTCCAAAAGGTCTTCGTAATACCTGCTGATGTCATTTGGCACCAGTAGTCCTTTAAATATGATGATCTTGGTGGAAAGGCTTGGCAAATAGAAAAACTTGCTTTGGGAAAGTTTACTTGCAATAATGGTGTGCTCTGTAATTTTTCTGGCGATGAAGAGCTTTAGGTTGAACTGGAATTCATCCAATGCATCCCCTTTGGCAATAAAGACCTGCTTTACGTAGGGTTCAGTTTCTGCCGCTATCCTTCCCGGTACGGAACGATTTACGGGAACATCTCGCCAACCCAAAAGCTGAAGCCCTTGTTTTGCTATATTTTCTTCAAGAACTGACAGGCAAAAATCCCTTTGGTTTTCTTTTTGTGGAAGAAAAACATTGCCCACGGCATATTCGCCGGCTTCGGGCAAGGAAAAATTACATGCTTCAACAAAAAAATCATGGGGGATATCAATCAAAATACCCGCTCCATCACCGGTCTTTCCATCAGCACTTACCGCACCCCGGTGTTCCAATTTATCCAAGATCTCTAGGGCCTTGTGGATAATATCGTTCGATTTTCTTCCTTTTAGGCTGCAAATAAAGCCTGCACCACAGTTATCATGCTCAAACTCGGGTAGATATAAACCTTGCTTTTCCAATTTCATCATTACGGTATTTCTTCAAAAATATCAAATCTGATGAATTAAAAATAGGGTTTTCAATCTATTTCAAATAAAAAACCAACGTACTGATTGAAGGGTTAAAAAATATTCAATATCAGAATTTTGCCAACGTTAAATTATCATTATCTCAAAGTGAAGTTATTAAAACTCAACGACCCATGTTCAACGAAGGGGTTAAAGAAATATTAATGTAATTTTATCCAACCTCCTTTGTAGATTTAGGGGGATTGTTTGAGAGAAGAGCAGGTATTGAAGATGCGCACCCCTTTTTTAAGGGGGTTTTGTTTAAATAAAGAGTATTCAGTCTTTTAAAACACTTCTTGAGATGACTATTTTTTGGATTTCGGAGGTTCCTTCATAGATCTGGGTAATTTTTGCATCCCGCATTAAGCGTTCTACATGATAGTCTTTCACATACCCATTCCCACCGTGAATCTGTACCGCTTCCACTGTGGTTTCCATGGCTACTTCTGAGGCATATAATTTGGCCATGGCACCTGATAATGTGTAATCCTTTCCAGCATCTTTGTCGCAAGCCGCTTGGTAAACCAAGTTACGGGCTGCTTGAATTTTGGTGTGCATATCGGCCAATTTAAAGGCAATGGCCTGATGGTTGGCAATTTCCGTACCGAACGTCTTTCGTTCCTTTGAATATTTTAGGGCTAGTTCATAGGCTCCAGCTGCAATTCCCAAAGCTTGGGCGGCAATTCCAATTCGACCTCCAGCCAAGGTTTTCATGGCAAATTTAAACCCAAAACCGTCTTCTCCAATCCTATTTTCCTTGGGAACTTTTACATCGTTGAAATTAAGGGAATGGGTGTCGCTTCCGCGTATGCCGAGTTTATTTTCTTTTGGTCCCACTTCAAAACCGTCCATTCCTTTTTCAACAATAAGGGCGTTGATGCCTTTATACCCTTTTTCTATATGGGTTTGTGCTATGACCAAGCAAACTTCAGCACTACTTCCATTGGTGATCCAATTTTTGGTGCCGTTCAATATATAATGGTCGCCGTGGTCAATGGCAGTTGTCTTTTGGGAAGTGGCATCACTCCCTGCTTCGGGTTCGGAAAGGCAAAATGCCCCAATGATTTCGCCTGAAGCCAATCGGGTTAAGTATTTTTCTTTTTGGGCTTCTGTTCCAAAAGTTTCCAGTCCCCAGCAGACCAATGAATTATTAACGGATACCATCACTGACGCCGAAGCATCAATTTTGGAGAGTTCTTCCATGGCCAGTACGTAGGATAGGGTGTCCAGTCCGCTTCCATTGTATTTTTCGTTGACCATCATCCCCAAAAAGCCCAATTCTCCCATTTTTTGAACCAATTCAAAAGGGAATTTTTGGGTTTCATCGCGGTCAATAACGCCGGGCAAAAGTTCCGTGTTGGCAAAATCCCTTGCGGCCTGTTGTATCATTAACTGTTCTTCGGAAAGTGTGAAGTCCATAAAACTGAAAAATAAGCAAAAATATACCGCAAATATAGTCTTATGATGGTAATTTCACATAAAAATAAATGTATAAATGAGAATGATTCAAAATATTTTGATGTTATTGTGAATTAAATTTTTGTCTTCACAATAATTTATTAAATGAAGATTATGCGGAAAAACTCATTTTGAATATCTTTAGCGCAATTGAAAATTACTTCAACTAAAATTTACATTAATAAACCAAGCTTAACATGGAGACCCTTCTGATTGTCATTTTTGTCATAGGATATTTGGCAATAACCCTAGAACATAATTTAAAAATAGATAAACTTATTCCCGCACTGGCCATGATGGCGGTTATGTGGGCGATTATGTCGTTTGGCATAGATGGTTTCTCTACTTGGTTTGATTCTGGAGCGCACGCACTATTGGAAAATTTTGGCGCTTTTGGTCATGAGGAAAAAATGGAGTTGCTTGAAGAGACCTTGCTCCACCACTTGGGTAAGACTTCTGAAATTTTAGTATTCCTTTTGGGAGCTATGACCATTGTTGAGATCATTGATTACTTTGATGGATTTGCAACGATAAAGACTTATGTGAAAACCCGAAGCAAAAAGAAAATACTTTGGATTTTTTCCTTTTTGGCCTTTATTCTTTCTGCCATTATCGATAACCTTACCGCAACAATTGTATTGATTTCCATTCTGCAAAAAATTATAAGGGACAGAGATACAAGATTGTGGTATGCCGGCCTTATCATTATTGCAGCCAATGCAGGGGGGGCATGGTCGCCCATTGGTGACGTTACCACCACAATGTTGTGGATTGGCAATAAAGTTACTACCGCTAACCTTATTGAGCACTTACTATTGCCCTCGTTGTTCTGTATGGTCATTCCTTCGCTTATAGCCTCATTTCTTCCTGCGTTCAAAGGGGAGATTGATGTTGAGGATGAAGAACCTTCAAAATCAAAATTTGGGGCAACCATGCTGTATCTTGGATTGGGCGCCATCATCTTTGTGCCAATTTTTAAGACAGTTACCCATTTGCCACCCTATGTGGGCATGATGCTTTCCTTGGCTGTTGTGGCAACATTTGCCGAGATTTATAGTAACTCCAAAATTGCAATTTCGTCTGTGGATCAAGAAAGTGACGAAGCAGCACATCATAGTCCGGTGCATAGTGCCCTTACCAAAATTGAATTACCCAGTATTCTTTTCTTCTTGGGAATTTTAATGGCCGTTGCCGCTTTGGAATCCTTGGGTATGCTCTTCAACTTTGCAGAAGGTTTAAAACAAGGAATGCCATTAATGGGAACCGAAATGTCAAGCACCCATGTTTCGGATATCGTGATTCTTTTGCTTGGTGTGGGGTCTGCCGTTATTGACAACGTACCTTTGGTGGCCGCCAGTTTAGGTATGTTTTCTGAGCCGATGAACGACCAATTGTGGCACTTCATTGCGTATTCCGCAGGAACCGGTGGAAGTATGTTGATCATTGGGTCAGCTGCTGGCGTTGTGGCCATGGGAATGGAGAAGATCGACTTCTTCTGGTACCTTAGAAAAATTTCATGGTTGGCCTTGGTTGGCTTTATAGCAGGGGCCATTTGCTTTATGTTAATGCGAAATTTGTTCTAAAAAATACTTTAGCTCAAAAATCTCCGTTATTATTGCATATTAAATTGGGGATTTTATATGAATATTTTTCAAGAAGTAGCGGAAGGTGTTGAGGCTGGAGCCTCTATTTCCGAAGAAAAGACACTTTCTGTAATAGATCTTATCGTTAACGGAGGTGCTGGAAGTATTATTATTATAATGGTACTTTTTGTACTGTTGTTCGTAGCACTTTACATTTATTTTGAGCGGATTTTTGCCATAAAGGCGGCTTCCAAGATTGACAAGAACTTCATGAACCAGATTCGTGATCATATCATGAACGGGAAGTTGGATGCAGCCAAAATCTTATGTGCACAAACCGATTCGCCAGTGGCACGGTTGACCGAAAAAGGCGTTTCCAGAATTGGAAAACCTTTGGATGACATCACTACGGCCATTGAGAATGCTGGAACGCTGGAAGTATACAAACTGGAGAAGAACGTTAGTGTTTTGGCCACTGTAGCCGGTGCCGCACCAATGATTGGGTTCTTGGGAACCGTAATTGGTATGATTTTGGCGTTTCACCAAATGGCAAGTAGCGGCGGACAAGCTGAAATGGGATTATTGGCATCTGGTATTTATACCGCCATGACCACTACGGTTGCCGGTTTGGTTGTGGGTATCATTGCCTATATTGGATACAATCACTTGGTGAACCGAACCGATAAGGTGGTGCACAAAATGGAAGCCAATGCCGTTGAGTTTTTGGATTTGTTGAACGAACCCATTTAACAGTTCCATATGAAATTGAAAGGAAGAAACAAGGTCAGTCCCGAGTTTAGCATGTCATCCATGACAGATATTGTGTTTCTGTTATTGGTATTTTTCATGCTGACGTCCAATGCGCCCAATGCACTGGATTTGCTCTTGCCAAAAGCAAAAGGGAAGTCAACGAATACGCAGAATGTTTCGGTGACCATCAACAAGGATCTGAATTATTTTGTGAACAACGAACAGATCAACAAAGAATACATTGAAATTGAATTAAAAAAGGCACTTGAAGGTCAAGAAAAGCCAACAATTATCCTACGGGCAGAAGAAAGCGTGGCCATAAAGGAAGCGGTCAACGTTATGGATATTGCCAATAGGAACAGTTACAAGGTCATCTTGGCTGTGCGGCCACAGTAATGGCATTTTTAGATACGAGACACAAGAAAAAATCATTTACGCTCACCACCCTTCTACTGAGCGTACTACTCCTATTGCTTTTTTACATAGGACTTACCTATTTGGATCCACCCATTGAAAATGGAATAGCCGTGAATTTTGGCACCATGGATTTTGGTAGTGGTGAAGTTCAACCTAAGGAAAAGGTACGTTCCGAACCTCAGAGAGTAGAGCCCCAACCCGTGGAGCGAGTCCAGCAAGTGGAGCCTCAGGAAGAAGCGGTACAAGAAGAGCCTGAACCAGTTGAAAAGGTACTGACCAATGACAATGAGGAATCCATCCGAATAAAACAACAACAAGAAGCCAAGCGCAAAGCGGATAAAGCAGCCAAAAAGGCTAAAGAGGAAGCGGAACGTATAGAACGTGAAAAAAGAGAAGCTGAAGAGAAAAAACGCCAAGAACAAGAAACCAAAAAGAAAAATTTGGATGCCTTGATTGGTGGTATCGGTCAATCTGATGGAACAGCCACGGGTAGTGAAGGGGATGATGACAGGGCAGGCGACAAAGGGCAACCTGATGGTGATCCCTATGCCAACAGTTATTATGGTACGCCCGGAAGTGGAAGTGGGGGAAGTGGATACGGATTAAATGGTAGGTCTTTGGTCGATAGTGGAAAAGTACGCCAAGACTGTAATGAAGAAGGTCGTGTCGTGGTTAGAATTACGGTAGATAGGTCTGGAAAAGTTATAAAGGCCGAACCTGGTGTTAAAGGAACCACCAATACCGCACCCTGTCTTTTGGATCCTGCACGAAAAACCGCCCTTAGCCATCGATGGAATACAGATTCCAATGCGCCCACACAGCAAATCGGTTTTGTGGTGGTCAACTTTAAACTGGGACAATAGTGACCTATAAAGAGACCCTGGATTGGATGTTCTCGCAACTTCCCATGTACCAGCAAAAAGGCATAATAGCTCTTAATGCCAAGTTGGACAAAACTATCGAGTTTTCAAATCTGCTGGGAAATCCAGAAAGGAAATTTAAAAGTATTCATGTGGCGGGCACCAACGGAAAGGGTTCGTGTAGCCATATGCTCGCTTCAATACTGCAAGAAGCTGGATACAAGGTGGGTTTGTACACATCACCCCATTTAAAGGATTTTCGGGAGCGCATAAAGATCAATGGTCAAATGGTCAGTGAAACGTTTGTTGTTGATTTTATTGCTGAACACATGGCTTTTTTGGAATATAAAAAACTTTCATTTTTTGAAATGACGGTTGGGATGGCCTTTATGTATTTTGCTCAGAAAAAGGTAGATATAGCCATCATTGAAGTGGGTTTGGGCGGACGGCTCGATTCCACAAACATTATTACCC
Organism: Bacteroidia bacterium; assembly: GCA_030427985.1. Lineage (GTDB taxonomy): Bacteria > Bacteroidota > Bacteroidia > Flavobacteriales > Flavobacteriaceae > Flagellimonas. Next base: position 12,396 of record JAUIBH010000090.1, read on the forward strand.
CAGAAGTCTCCCTTATCACCAATATAGGATTGGACCACACCCATATTTTAGGAGACACTCTAGAGAAAATAGCATTGGAAAAAGCAGGTATCATTAAACCCAGAGTTCCTGTGGTCGTTAGTGAGCGCCAGCCAGAAACCGAGATGATTTTCACCCTGATTGCCCATCAACTTCAATCAAAACTTGTTTTTGCGGATACATTGAATTTGACTGATTATAAAACCGATTTACTTGGGGAGTATCAACAACAAAATGTTCGCGGAGTTGTGGCAGCCATAAAATTGCTGGAAAATTTTACCATTTCGGAGACCGCTATCGAAAATGGACTACTTAAGGTTGTTCAAAACACCGGATTAATGGGGAGATGGCAGGTTTTGCAAGAGCATCCGATGGTGGTCTGCGACACGGCCCACAACAAAGAAGGATTATATTATGTGCTAAAACAGATTTCCAAACAAAAATATGGACAGCTTCATATGGTATTGGGATTTGTGAACGACAAGGATGTGAAAAATGTATTGGCATTATTCCCAAAAGAAGCTAAATATTATTTTGTAAAGCCTAATATTTCTAGAGGAATGCAGGTTGAACATTTGGTTGAACTAGCTAATTCACAGGGAATTGAAGGGGAT
>JAUIBH010000091.1 GCA_030427985.1 Bacteroidia bacterium
GGGAACTTGGAAAGATTTACGGTACAACTATGTCGCTACTATTATTGCTAAACGTATTGCCATGAAGGAAAAAGTGAAATTATTTTTAGATTCGGACGTACTTGAAAAATATTTGGTTGGAGATGCTTCAAAAGAAGAAACGCTCCAAGCCGAACGTTACATTGCCATGTACCCTGAGGTAAGGGATACCTACAATGAACTTCAAGACAATTTGGAGACTTTCGCCAAGATGTACGCCAAGAAAACCCCTGAAGGGCTTAAGGAGATCATAATTGCCAGTGCCAAACAAGAAAAGGCCGTCTTCAAGAGGTTTTATAAATATGCCATTGCCGCAAGTGTGGCCATCATGATCTTCGCCGGGTCTTCCTATTTCTTTTGGAGCCAAAATCAAAGCCTTCAAGAAGAAAACACCTTGGTCAACAACAAAATCAAGTATTTGGAAGACAACATGAAGGACCAACTGGAAGACATGCGCAACCAGTTCATTGTCCTTAATAATCCCGATACCCGAAAATATCAGGTAAAAGGGCAGCGTGAAGGAAAAGAACTCAAGGCCATTGCCTATATCAATCCTGTTAAAAAACTGTCCTACATCAATGTGAGCAATGTTCCGCAATTACCGGAGAACAAATGTTTTCAAATGTGGGCCGAGGTCAACGGAGAATTGGTGAACCTAGGCGTTATCAAAGACGTTGGCGAAAAGGACAAACTTCTTGCCCTACCCTATGCGGATAAGGCCATAGGCTACATCACTATTGAGCCCAAAGGTGGAAACACCGCTCCATCCGTGGAAAATATTGTGGCCAACATCAACTATTAAGGCATTCGCCTGAAAGTATTCCCAAACTAAACCGACTTTAGATGGGTATTTTATACCTTTGTACAAAAGTTGGATTATGAAGTTAGTATTATTGACCATAGGTCTATTGGCCTTGGCATTTGCAGGAATAGCCATAAAAATCTGGGGTAAAAAAGATGGAAAGTTTGCTGGGACATGTGCAAGCCAAAGTCCTTTTTTAAATAAGGAAGGAGAAGCCTGTGGTTTCTGTGGAAAGCAACCAGATGAGCAGGAATGCAAAAGAGACAGTATGCCAGAACTTCAGTAACCCTCTTTTTGCAATTCGTATCGCAAAATCACATTCTTGGAGAAAACTGAACAATCCATTAAGGAAAACATTCAAAAAGCAAAACAAGGCAACCAAATTGCCTTTAGCACACTGCTTGACACTTTTTGGAACGATGTTTATGGATTTCAGTTACTACGGACCAAAAATGAAAACGATGCCGAAGACATCACCATCCGCACTTTTTCCAGAGCTTTTGACAAGATAGACACCTATGATGACACCTATGAATTCAAAACATGGCTCATCACCATTTCCAAAAACCTACATGTAGACCTCATCCGCAAAAGAAAACGCAGTCTTTTGGATGAAATGGAGTCCAAAGGAGATGAGGTAAAAAGAGTATTGGATGAGACGCCAACTGTAGAAGACCGTCTTATCACAGAGCAAAATCTAGCCAATTTATTGCAGGACATCAAAAAATTGAAACCCCACTATCAAAAAGTCATCAATCTCCGATATTTTAATGAATTGAGCTATGCTGATATTGCCAAAGAACTCAATGAACCCGTAAACAATATCAAGGTAAAACTCCTTCGGGCCAAAAAGCTTTTGGCGGAAATCATCAAAAAAAAGTGAGCCGTTCCAATAGCTCAAGTTTCCTTCCCAGTTTCGTATCTTTGTAAACCAAATTTTGTTGTATGAGCACAAGCGTAGCGGAAAACGTACATCCACCAAAAGGAAAACCAAAATGGCTTCGGGTAAAACTTCCCACAGGGAAGAAATATACCCAGTTAAGAGGTTTGGTGGACAAGTATGACCTGCATACCATTTGCACCTCGGGAAGTTGCCCCAACATGGGCGAATGCTGGGGTGAAGGTACAGCTACCTTTATGATATTGGGAAACATTTGCACCCGTTCCTGCGGATTCTGTGGCGTAAAAACCGGCAGACCCGAAAGTGTGGATTGGGCCGAACCAGAAAAAGTGGCGCGTTCCATAAAAATCATGAACATCAAGCATGCCGTGCTCACCTCAGTGGATCGGGACGACCTTAAGGATATGGGCTCCATTATCTGGGCGGAAACCGTGAAAGCGGTTCGGAGAATGAACCCAGAAACCACCACCATGGAAACCCTTATTCCCGATTTTCAAGGGATTGAATCTCATTTAGACAGAATTTTGGAAGTGGCCCCTGAGGTCATCTCCCATAATATGGAAACCGTGAGAAGGCTTACCCGTGAAGTTCGAATTCAAGCTAAATATGACAGGAGCTTGGAAGTCCTGAACTATCTGAAGAAAAACGGGGCCAACCGAACCAAATCCGGCATTATGTTGGGTCTGGGCGAAGAAGAGGATGAGGTAATCGCCACCATGGAAGATCTAAGAAAGGTAGATGTTGATGTGGTTACCATTGGGCAATATTTGCAGCCTTCCAAAAAACACCTTCCCGTAAAACAGTTTGTTTTGCCCGAACAGTTTAAAAAATACGAAGAAATTGGATTGGAAATGGGCTTTAGGCATGTAGAGAGTGGTGCACTGGTGCGCTCATCCTACAAAGCCCATAAACATATACACTAGGTCAGCTGACCACCCATCCTATCATGAAAAATATGGTAATCGGCATAAATGGCTTTGGCCGAATTGGACGAACTCTTTTTAGACTCTTACAAAACCATCCGAATATTACCGTGGCGGCCATAAATGATGTGGCCGACGCCAAAACTTTGGCACATCTCCTCAAATATGATAGCATCCATGGTCAACTTGCTGCGGATGTTACTTCCGATGGCGATTATATCATCATAAATGGAGAAAAAGTAAGGGTTTTGAACCATCAGCATCCTAAAGACATCCATTGGAAAGCTTATGGTGTTGACCTTGTGGTAGAATCCACTGGAAAATTCAAAAAAAGAGGAGATTTAGCATTTCACCTGAAAAACGGTGCCAAAAAGGTGATTCTTTCCGTACCTCCGGAGGATGAATCTATAAAAATGGTGGTCTTGGGTGTAAATGAAGGACTTATCAGCCCAGAGGACGATATCATCTCCAATGCCTCCTGTACCACCAACAATGCGGCCCCCATGATCAAAGTGGTGCACGAACTGTGTGGAATTGAACAGGCCTACATCACCACGGTGCACTCCTATACTTCGGATCAAAGACTGCACGATGGCCCACATCGCGATTTGAGAAGGTCTAGAGCGGCCGCACAATCCATTATTCCAACTACAACGGGGGCCGCCAAGGCTTTGACAAAAATTTTTCCTGATCTATCAGATGTTATAGGGGGGTGTGGCATTCGGGTTCCCGTGCCCAATGGTTCCCTAACGGACATCACTTTTAATGTTAAAAAGGAGACCTCCATTGAAGAAATAAATGCTACCTTTAAGACCTATGCTGAAAATGGACTGAAAAACATCCTCCATTATACGGAAGACCCCATTGTTTCTATCGATATAAACAATAGTTATCACTCTTGTACGTTTGATTCTTTGATGACATCCGTTATTGGAAGAATGGTGAAGATAATTGGATGGTATGACAATGAAACTGGATATTGTTCCAGAATTATTGATTTAATAGCTTTGCTTATAAAGAAAGATTACGTTTGACCTTGAGCCTACTACACAAATGGACTGGCGTTAAGTCGCTTTTTCTGCTGTGCATTTTGATGTGCACCCAAGTTTTCTTTGGTCAAAATCAAAACGATATTAGTTCCACTGCCAAGGTCCAGGCTATTTTTGATGAATTCACGGAGTATCGGCATCAAAACAAAATAGACAAGGCACTTGAAACCTTGGACGAAGCCGCCAATATTGCCGAAAACAACGAGGATGTAAAACTTTTGTTGGACACCTACCACCAATACACCCGATTATTTTTGGAAGAAGGCGATAGAGAAACCGCCATTTTTTATTGGGATAGGGCCAGTATTCTGCTGAAAGATACTTCCTATTCGTATGGTCAGGCCTTTCACCTGTATTTGGATGCTGCATTGCGTTTTGATGAAGGCAATAATTTTCAATCCTTAAAATCGCTTGAAGAGTCCAGAATGCTGAGCAACAACAGGAATCTCAGTAACAATATCCTCCTTTTACAGGCCTATATCTTCACTAACATTGAAAAATATGACGATGCCATAAAAAACCTGCATGCCCTTATTGTAAATTCAGACGATAAGGAAAGAGCCTATTTGGCCACGAAGGCCAACCTGCAATTGGCAACCATAAGCATGAAAATGAACGATTCCGATGAAGGCATTGTCCACTCTAAAGCAGCATTGGAATTGGCTGAAAAACATGGTTTTTCCAAAGAAATACGGTCAGCCAACGAACAACTGTCCAACATTTACGAGGCTAAAGGCCAGTATAATGAAGCCCTGGCCTACAACAGAGCTCTGGAGAACATCAAGGATTCTATTTTTAGCATTGAAAAGGCCAAACTGGACGCCAGTACCGCAGATAAAATTCGGTTTGAGCACCAGATGAATGAAATCAACAAACTACAGGCCAAAAACGAGGAATTGAGCGAATCCAAAAACCGTTCAGAGATTACAGCTATCTTGACTTCTGCATTTTTGACCATCATCTCACTATTGGCCGTGTCCCTTTTTAGAAACAACCAAATCAAGCTCAAGACCAACGACCTCCTGTATACCAAAAACAAGGAATTGGAGTTGGCAAGGGATTCCGCGGTTTCCGCCATGGAAGCAAAGACCAATTTCCTTTCCACTGTGACCCACGAGCTAAGAACACCACTCTATGCAGTAACGGGGCTCACGCATTTGCTATTGGAAGAAAATCCCGCTGAACACCAAAAAGAACATCTAAAATCATTGAAGTTTTCAGGGGAATATTTGTTGAATTTCATCAATGATATTCTTCAAATCAATAAAATTGATGCTGACAAGCTGGAGCCTCTGAGTATTGAATTTAAGTTGGAAAAGGTGCTTACCGATGTTGTGGATTCCTTGCAGCAAAATGCTAGTGAGAACAAATCGAAGCTCGTTTTGGATTATGACCCCAATATTCCCCAAACATTGCTTGGGGACCCTATTAAGTTGTCTCAAATCTTTATGAATCTAGTGGGCAATGCCCTTAAATTCACCAAAAACGGGAAAGTTGAGGTCATCGCCAAGTTATTACAGAAAGAAGAAGATCAGGTAAAACTCTATTTTGAGGTAAGGGACAATGGTATCGGTATTTCTGAAGATCAGCAGAAAAATATTTTTGACAGTTTTGAACAAGGTTCCATCCAAATCAATCGTGAATACGGTGGAACAGGTCTGGGTCTTACCATCGTAAAAAGTCTGCTGGGCCTTTTTGGAAGCACCATTCAATTGGAGAGTGAGTTGGGCCATGGAAGTTCCTTCTTCTTTGAAATGGACCTGAAGTGCGATGATAAAGCACTGGAGGAAATCGCCTTTGAGCTTAATCCTGAAGAATTTGACTTTAAAGGACTGCATGTATTGATCGTGGAAGACAATAAGATCAACCAGGTCATCACCAAAAAAATGCTCACCAAAAAAGAAATTACCTGCGACATTGCCAACAACGGGAACGAGGCCATTGATCTGGCCAAAGCAAATACTTACGATTGCATCCTAATGGATATTCACATGCCCGGAATCAGCGGTGAGGAAGCCACACGCCAAATTAGAAAATTTGACCCAGACATTCCCATTATTGCGCTGACCGCAATTTCGTTGGATGATAGTTTGGAAAGTTTTTACAAAGCCGGTTGCAATGACGTGGTCACTAAACCCTTTAAACCAGAGGTGTTCTACCAAAAAATTGGCGAAAACATTTTTAAACGAAAAATGCAAGGCTTGGTCTAAACCAAGCTTTTAAGGGTTTTTTCCAAAAAGATTTGGTCCTTAGAAGAAAAACTGTGGGCAACTTCAACATAACAAAGATTTTTCACCTTGCCGTTTAAGCGCACATAATCCTTTTCGGTGGTCAGAATCAGCTCATAATCCTTAAATAGCTGTACATCCTTTTTTGAGAAGTTGTGGTGGTCCCCAAATTCAAAATGTTCAAATAGCAATCCCAATGACTTCAGATAGTTCACCAATGGTTCCGGTGATGCAATACCTGTAACGAGTGCTATTTTTTTGTCCCTTATAGCAGATATGGTCAAATTTTCCATTGATTCACCTTTAAGCACAGTATTATATTCCAATTTGGAAAACAACACGGTCTGGTGCGATAAGGGTTTCAACTTTTCAACAATTCTTAGCCGTTCTTCTTCCAATAATGACTCAGGACATTTGGTAACGATAATGATATTGGCCCGTTTAGCTTCTCTTTTGCTGTCTCTAAGGTTGCCAGTAGGCAAATACCAATCATCAACATAAAGTTGTCCATATGCCGTCAACAAGATGGAAAAATCGGGCTTTACCCTTCTATGCTGAAAGGCATCATCCAATAAGATCACTTCTGGCTTCACCTGTGTTTCCAACTGTAAAATGCCATTGTTGCGGTCTGTATCTACCGCTACAGCGATTTCAGGAAATTTTTGATGCATTTGGAAGGGTTCATCGCCCAAATCCAGAACGGAACTATTTGCATCGGCCAATAGAAAACCTTTGGATTGCCGTTTATACCCCCTGCTCAGTACAGCAACCTTATGACCATCCAGCAACCTTATCAGAAATTCAATCATTGGGGTTTTTCCCGTACCTCCAACACTTAAATTGCCCACACAAAGGGTTGGCGTTTTATAGGTTTTGGATGAAAAAACACCCGTATCGTAGAAAAAATTCCGTAGATGCACCACTAAGGCATAAACCAAAGAAAATGGAAACGCTATTTTGCGAAGCAATTGCAGCATGGGACGAAAATATAATATTTTATCTTTAGCCTACTTAAGAAAAACAAATGACCGTAAAGGATATCACAAAAATATTGGAGGAACTGGCCCCTTTGGCCCATGCAGAGAATTTTGACAATGTTGGATTATTGGTGGGAGACCCCAATAGTACCGTAACCGGCGTTTTGGTCACCTTGGACACGCTGGAAAATGTTGTGGACGAGGCCATCTCAAAAAAATACAACCTCATTGTCAGTTTTCACCCCATCATCTTCAGTGGCCTTAAGAAACTTACTGGAAGTACTTATGTGGAGCGTGTTGTAATGAAAGCCATCGCTAACAACATTGCCATTTATAGCATGCACACAGCCTTGGACAACAGCAAAAATGGGGTCAATGCCAAGATATGTGAAGTTTTGGGCATACAAGACCCTAAAATCTTGATCCCAAAAGCGGGAACCATCAAAAAATTGACCACCTACGCACCTAACGGAGAATCAGAAGTCATAAAATCGGCTCTTTTTGAGGCGGGAGCAGGTGAAATTGGAAAATACAGCAATTGTAGTTTTAGTTTAGAAGGAAACGGGACTTTTATTGCCGGTGAAGAAGCCAATCCAACGGTTGGAAAAATTGGTGAGGTCCATGTAGAGAAGGAGACACAAATCAATGTCATCTATTCCTTTGAAAAGGAACAGCAGGTCCTATCGGCTTTGTTCAATGCGCATTCCTACGAAGAGGTTGCGTATGAAATATCTTCCCTGGAAAACATAAACCAAGACATTGGGATTGGTATGGTTGGCTCCCTGAAAACTGAAATGGGTGAAATTGAATTTTTGGAATATGTCAAAACAAAAATGAACGCTTCCGTTGTACGACATACCAAATTGCTTGGAAAAAAAGTGAAACGGGTAGCGGTTTTAGGAGGAAGTGGTGCCTTCGCCATTTCGGCCGCCAAAAAAGCGAAAGCAGATGTTTTTGTGACTTCGGACCTTAAATACCACCAGTTTTTTGAGGCCGAAAACCAGCTTATTCTTGCCGATATTGGGCACTTTGAAACTGAGCAGTTTACAAAAGATTTATTGGTTGATTATCTTACGAAAAAAATTCCTAATTTTGCAGTCTCTTTATCGGAGAGTAAAACAAATCCCATCAAGTATTTATAAATAATATGGCGAACAAAAAAGAAAGCACCGTGGAAGAAAAATTGAGAGCGTTGTACGACCTTCAGCTCATTGATTCCAGGGTTGATGAAATACGCAATGTAAGAGGAGAACTCCCATTGGAAGTACAGGACTTGGAAGATGAGGTATTGGGTCTAAAAACCCGTTTGGATAAATTAAAAACGGACGTTGAGACTATCAATTTTGAAATCACGGCCAAGAAAAACCTCATTGAAGAATCCAAAACGCTTATTAAAAAATACGCCGAGCAACAAAAAAATGTACGAAACAGCAGAGAGTTCAACTCATTGAGCAAAGAGGTTGAATTCCAGGAATTGGAAATTCAATTGGCTGAAAAGAACATTAAAGAGTTCAAGGCACAGATTGAGCAGAAAAAAGAAGTGATTGCCGATACCAAAGAAAAACTTTCGGAGCGTGAAGGCCACTTGAAGCACAAAAAAGGAGAATTGGATGCCATTCTTGCTGAAACAGAAAAAGAAGAAAAAGCCCTTTTGAAAAAATCAGAAGAGTTTGAGGATAAAATTGAAGACCGTTTGATTCAGGCGTACAAGCGAATCAGACATAACGTAAAAAATGGTCTTGCCGTTGTTCCCGTGGAGCGAGGTGCTTCAGGAGGTTCGTTCTTTACCATTCCACCGCAAGTACAGGTGGAAATTGCTTCCCGTAAAAAAATTATTACGGATGAGCACAGTGGAAGAATCTTGGTCGACCCACTTTTGGCTGAAGAAGAGCAGGAAAGAATGCAAGGTTTGTTTGCAAAGCTATAATTTGCATTCCATATGAAATTAAAAGCCACCGAAAACGGTGGCTTTTTTATTGTACCTCTATGTCATTTCGAAGGAGTTTACGACTGAGAAATCTCATCTCCACTCCTATTGAGATTTCTCGCGTCCGCTCGAAATGACAACAGCACTTTCAAAAGTGTCAAACCGAACTGGTTCCAGTATGGCATTTCACAATACACCTTCGAGAAAATTGGTGGAATTCGTGTCGAACTAAAAATATAAAGAGATTTTTCGCTTTGCTTAAAATAACAAAAGGAATCTAAAGAACTTTGCTAATCCTTTTCTAAAAGGCTAATCCTTTTCTAAAAGGCTAATCCTTTTCTAAAAGTTCCAATATTTTGTGTTCTACTTCCTTAGATTCCCAATCCTTCTCAATGTTTGGCATTTGCAACACCTGCTGCATAATTTGCTCCTGCTTGTCCCCTATCGCCAATGCTTCGGCATATGGTTTTTCGGAGAAGGTGACCCTGGAATACACGGGAACCCATTTGTCTGGATGTTTGGCGGAAAACCACTTTTCAATCTTCTTCTGTAACAAAAACTTAGGGTCGGCCGTTTTACTGCTCATTTCCACAAAATTGCGATAACTGAGTTCGGCTATAGCATCTGCATTAGGTTTTCGTTCTTCTTGGTATTGTTTAAAAATGGTATCCCAATCATCTCCATGGGCATCCATAAGTTCATTCAATACAAAAATATCCTCAAATCCAGCGTTCATACCCTGTCCATAAAAGGGAACTATGGCATGGGCAGAATCGCCCACCAACGCTACTTTGTCCCAATACGTCCACGGATAGCATTTCATGGTGACCATGGCACTTGTTGGGTTTTTAAAAAAATCTTGGGAAAGGTTTTCAATATTCTTTTTTACATTTGGAAAATACGTTCTAAAGAAGCTCTTGGCCTCATCTTCTGTGGTGATGCTTTCAAAAGAAACTTCCCCTTCAAAAGGCAAAAACAGTGTACAGGTAAAACTTCCATCGATATTGGGCATGGCAATGAGCATGAATTTGCCCCTTGGCCAAATATGGAAGGAGTTTTTGTCCAATTTATGGGTGCCATCTTCATTGGCAGGAATGGTTAGCTCTTTGTACCCCACATCAATGAAATCTTGTGAATAGTCAAACCGACTACGGCGCTGCATTTTGTGACGCACCCGTGAAAAAGCACCATCGCATCCAAAAATAAGGTCGGACTGATATTCCTTCCACTCGCTTTTTTCGGTTTCACCAGTGTAGATTTTGGCTTCGGGAAGGTTTACATCCCATACTTTTTCATTGAATCGGAATTCAGTTCCTGCTTCCTCGGCTAAATCAATCATTTTTTTATTGAGAATTCCCCGGGAAATGGACCAGATGGCTTCTCCTTCCTTTCCATATTTTTGAAAATAGACCGGTTTTTCGTTGACGTGCATTGCACGCTTGTCCAATGGAATGGCGATTTCCTTAATGCATTCTTCCAAACCAACTTGTTGTAAAGAGCGCCAACCACGGTTGCTCATGGCCAAGTTAATGGAACGGCCAGAAAACTTGATGGTCCTAATATCGGGCCTGCGATCAAAAACCGTAACCGAATGTCCTTTTTTACGTAGATAAATTGCCAAAAGCGAACCCACCAATCCGGAACCGATGATGGCGATGTTTTTAGGAGTCTGTGTCATAAGTGCCGAGTGGCGAATTCCAATTAAACTGTAAAAATACGGAAATTGGATGGCTTTAACTGTTTCAATATTTTAAATTGAAAATCAATATGTTACAAAAGGATACACATGAAAAACACGGTCATTTCTGCGTTTTAACACTTTATTAAAATCTTCTGGCACCCATCTTGACGTATATCTTATAAATATTCCGCTTCGGCGTCCATATATATGCAAAAAGTCCTTCCCAAAAACTTGGGAAGGACTTTTTACCATTTTAAGGTATCTCTTTCTTATTTCAAGATTTCGTCTACAATACCGTATTCAACAGATTCTTCGGCTCCCATCCAATAATCACGATCAAAATCCTTCATGACTTTTTCATAGGGCTGTCCGCAGTTATCAGCTAAAATCTGTGCGCCCAATTCCTTGGTCTTAATAATTTCTTTGGCCTGAATCTCTATGTTGGATGCTTGACCACGGGCTCCACCACTGGGTTGGTGAATCATTACCCGGGCATGGGGCTGAATAAATCGTCTCCCTTTTTTTCCTACGGATAGAAGGATAGATCCCATAGAAGCCGCCAAACCGGAACATACTGTTGACACTGGGCTTTTAAGTTGTTTTATGGTGTCATAAATAGCAAAACCAGAGGTTACATACCCTCCAGGGCTATTGATAATCAATTGGATTTCCTTGTTATTTATCATATCCAAGTACAGCAGACGATCTATAACGTGTTTTGCGGAATCATCATCAACCATTCCCCACAAAAACACTTTGCGCTCTTCTAACAGTTTTTCTTGGATCAATTCTTGAACCTTTCCTTTCTTTGAACTCATTTTTTATTTGTTGAAAGTTTCAAAAATAATCAAATTCCAAGGAATTATTGACGGATAATCTGCTTTTGTCCAAATAGGGCGCCTAGGACTTTAATTCTACCTTTTGAGCGACCACATCTTTAATGGGGATGATAAATTTTCCTGCCTTGGTGGCCAATGTTAAGCTGTTGTTCTCAATGGCCTCGATGGTTCCCGAGTCTTCCCCAATGGTTATTTTATCTCCCACGGCATAGGTTTTTCGGGTATAGTACAGGCGCAAAATGTCTGCAATAACATCTTTGGAGCCCAATCCAAACCCTAGACCAAAAGCCAAAAGGAAAGATCCCAAAATAAGGGTTAAGTTATTGGTAATAATGGTGGTATCTACCCCGGCCTGGTTCAAGGCGGTAATCGACATAAAAACAACAATGATATAGAACAAGAGGTTGCTCACTAGGTTAGAACCCCGTAATTCCAGGGAATCAAACAACCGCTTTACGGTACTCTTGACCAAGTTTCCAATGTAAAAACCGATCATAAGCAATATTAAAGCACTGAAAAGTCTGGGCAAATAACGCAGAAGATTACCAATTTCTGTTGAAATAACGTCCCAGCTGAGAATATCGGCCGCTACAATAAAGAATACGAGCAATAGACCCCACTTTACAAATCCCAGGATTATTTTTACAAGGTCTATCTTAAAGTCCCCTTTACCTAAAGCATCCATATCATTGATTCGTTCACTGAGTGCATCCACTTTGGTCAGCTTTAAGATTTTTCCCAGAAGGAACAATACTATTTTTATGACCAACCATCCTACAATAAGAACAGTAAGTGCCCCAATAATCTTGGGTAGGACCATTGCAACTTCCTTGCCCATCTCCGATAGTGAATCAATAGTGAGATCTTTCCATTTGCCAAGTGTTTCCATAGTTGTTATTTATTGAAGTTAGTTTTCTCCTAGGGTTCTAAAAAGTTTTCGCAAAGCACTGCCCACATTCAACGAAAACAGTGAGGCCAAGTCCATGATCAACTTAGCCGCAGCGATGTCGTCCATTACTTTTTGTTTCATTCCAGGAGGTACCTCCTGCAGGGAAGCCTCCAATTGTTCAAACGGGTTTCTGTTTTGCTTTGCCATCTATTGTAGGGTGTTATAGATTTCCATAAGTTTTTCCTTTCCTCGCTTTAGTCGCATTTTTACCGCGCTTTCGCCCAATTCCATGAGGTTGACCAATTCTTTTATACTGGCTCCATCTTGATATTTCAACAACAAAAGGGATTTATCTTCTGCTGAAATCAGTTCTAAGGCCTTTTTTAGTTTCTCCGCCTTCATTTCGTAGAGGCTTTCATCGGGAATCTCAGCGTTCAAATTGTATTCTGTTGCTTCCACGGGGATTGATTGGTCTCGCATTTTTCGCTGTTTGTTCCGGTTTACATAATTGACGCAAAAATTATAGGTAAAGGAATACAACCAAGTTGAGAATTTGGATTTCCCCTTGAACATTTTCAACTTAATGAACAAT
>JAUIBH010000002.1 GCA_030427985.1 Bacteroidia bacterium
CAAAATCCAGGATACTAAAAAGTTCAAGTTTTTATCTTAAAAAAAGCCCGCCTTATAGCGGGCTTTTGAATTAAAATTATCCTTTTACCGCCCAAAATTTTATCATCCATTTTTCAATTCCATGAAGTCAATCTTGGCCTCATGTAAAATTGATAAAGAAATGATTAATGAACTATTAATGGCCTTAAATAATTTTGAGATAAGTATCGAACATGCTAGCTTAGATGCTGGCGCTGACCTCAATTACAGAAATAAAAAAATTGGCAATTTATCCTGAAAAAACACCCCTATTTCTGGAGTCATAGAAAAGATTAAAAGAAGGAATAAAACATGGAAAATTCATCCTGCTAAAAAGCAATTCTCCCATTTTTAATCAAAAAACTGAACGCAACATGAAAATTATATATATAATCCTATGTGCTTTTTTGGTTTTCTTTTCTTCCTGTAAAGAAAAAAAATCGGAAAATACAGATAAAACAAACGTTGAGACCCTCTTCACGTTATTGGCTCCTGAAGAAACAGGAGTAACCTTTATCAATGCCGTAAAAAACCAGAAAGATTTTAACATTTTTAAGTACAGGAACTTCTATAACGGAGGCGGTGTTGCTTTGGGAGACATTAACAATGACGGCCTGTTGGATATTTATTTTACCGGAAATATGGAGCCCAACAGCCTTTATCTGAACAAAGGCAATATGCAGTTTGAAGATATCTCTGAAAGTGCTGGGGTCAAAGGCAACAAACCTTGGTCCACCGGCGTGGTCATGGTTGATATAAACCAAGATGGGCTCTTGGACATCTATGTCTGCAATGCTGGAAACATGGAGGGCAATAACCACGATAATGATCTCTACATTAATAACGGGGATCTCACCTTCACCGAAAAAGCAAACGAATACAATTTGGCCAAAACGGGCTTTACCACCCATGCTTCGTTCTTTGATTATGACAAGGATGGCGATTTGGATGTTTATATATTAAACAACAGCAATATCCCTGTGAGCAGTCTGGGCTATGCCGAACAACGTAAAGTCCGTGCCCAGGATTGGGAAGGAGTGCCCCACATATTTAAAGGTGTAGGAGATATGTTGCTTCGCAATGATGATGGCAAGTTTGTTGAAGTCAGTGAGGAAGCAGGGATTTATGGAAGTTTAATTGGTTTCGGACTAGGGGTGTTGGTCACAGATTTTAATGGCGACCTCTATCCAGATATTTATGTATCCAATGATTTTTATGAACGGGATTATCTCTACATCAACCAGAAAGATGGCACTTTCAATGAAGAGATCATGAAATGGACCTCACATTTAAGTCTTTCCGCCATGGGTATTGATATTGCGGACATCAACAACGATGGAAACAACGATATCTTCATTACCGATATGTTGCCAGAAAAAGAGCATCGGGTGAAATCTGTGATGGAATTTGAAAGATACAATGTTTTTGACCTGAAACAGAGCAAAGATTTTGGTCAGCAATACATTCAAAACACACTACAACTCAATAATGGAAATGGAACCTTTTCCGAAGTGGCCTATTATAGTGGTGTTGATGCAACAGACTGGAGTTGGGCCGGATTGATGTTTGATATGGACAATGATGGTTTCAAGGATATCTTTATCACCAATGGCATCAACCATGATCTTACAGATTTGGATTTTGTGGACTTTTTTGCCAATGAAATTGTCCAAAAAATGGCTTTGACAGGCAAAAAGGAATCCATTGATTCCATCATCAGTAAAATGCCAATAAAGCCACAACCCAACTACGCCTACAAGAACAACGGGGACATTTCCTTTAAAAATGCCAATAAAGAATGGGGTTTTGAACTACCATCAAGGTCCAATGGTGCCGCCTATGGTGATTTGGATAACGATGGGGATTTAGATCTTGTGATCAACAATGTAAACACACCTGCTTTTATTTACAAAAACAATGCTGAGACGCAAACGAACAACAATTACATCAAATTAAACTTTAAAGGGCCAAAAACCAACCCATTTGGTGTTGGTGCTCTGGCCAAGTTTTATTTTGATGGCAACATCATTAACCAAGAACTTATTCCATCCAGAGGGTTTCAATCTTCTATGGAATATGCCATGACCATTGGGATGGGCAAATCAGAAGCATTGGATTCAATCCGAATTGTTTGGCCTGATCAACAAACCCAAAAACTCACAAATGTAGAAGCCAATCAGCTCATCACTTTAAACTATGCCAATGCTGCTGAAACCTATGATCCCATCAAAAAAGAGAACAAGAAACCGTTTTTAACAGAGTTGGAAACTAGAACGGTAGTGGCGCACCAAGAAGACAATTACAACGATTTTGATTACGAGGGGCTTATCTATCAAAAGCTTTCCCAAGAGGGACCTTCCTTGGCCGTGGCCGATATCAATGGAGATGGGAATGAAGACCTTTTTGTGGGTGGCGCCCGAAATCAGCCAGGAACCATTTATCTACACAACGGAAACGGGAAAATTACCCAGAAACCATCAAGCGTATTTGAGGAGGATAAATTCTTTGAAGATGTTGCCGCTGCCTTTTTTGATGCTGATGGGGACGGTGATCTTGATCTCATGGTAGGTTCAGGTGGCAACAATGTCAGCGAGCAACGCAACTATTTTCCACGCCTGTACCTAAATGATGGCAAAGGAAATTTCACCCGTTCTGAAAATCAATTGCCATCAACCTTTAAAAATATTTCCACCATATCCCCTTTTGATTTTGATGGCGATGGCGATATGGATGTTTTCATCGGTTCCCGCAGTGTGGTAGGCGTTTATGGTATATCGCCAGACCACCTTTTCTTGGAAAATATGGGTGATGGCACTTTTACCAATGTCACCGAACGATTGGGCTATGAACTGAAAGATGCCGGAATGGTAACCGATTCCAAATGGGTGGACATTGATGGGGACTCCAAAAAAGACCTCATAGTCACCGCAGAATGGGACACCCCAAAAATCTATAAAAACACGGGCAGAAGGCTCACCAAAATGTCTTCCTCTTTGGACAGTCTCTATGGATGGTGGAACACCGTGGAAAGCGCCGATTTGGACAATGATGGGGACATGGACCTTATTTTGGGTAACCAAGGATTGAACCTCCATTACAAACCCTCAAAAGAACATCCCATGAAAATGTGGATCAACGATTACGATAACAATGGTACCATTGAACAAATCGTTACTTTGGGACAAGATGGGGGCGATTTCCCCATTCATCAAAAAAGAGAGCTCACCGAACAATTGCCCGGTTTAAAAAAGCAAAATCTAAAAGCTTCGGACTATGCACACCGAACCATCCATGAGCTTTTCGCAGAACCATTGGTAAAGAGTTCCATCTTGAAAAAAGTGGAAACCTCTGCTTCTGTAATAGCCATAAATGAAGGCGGCGGAAAATTTACCATTAAAAATTTGCCCCCTCGGGTACAACTATCCTGCGTTTGTGATATTACCTGTACCGATGTAAACAAAGATGGCAAACTGGATTTGATCATGGCCGGCAACAATTTTGAGTACAAACCACAATTCTCTAGGCTAGACGCAAGTTATGGCAATGTTTTGTTGGGCGATGGCAATCTTGGTTTTGAATGGCAGAATTATGATAGAAGTGGATTTAAGATCAAGGATGAAGTAAAATATTTGGAACAATTCAAGGACAAAAACGGGAAAACCTTTATGATTGTGGCCATCAACAACAACAAACCAAAGATTTTTGCCATTGATGAATAAGCTCAAAATCGCAGTTTTGGTCTCAATTCTTCTTGTTGGATGCACGAAGGAGGGCAGTCTCTTTGAAAATCCTGCTCCAAAAAAGACCGGTGTGGGGTTTACCAACACATTGACCACCAATGAGGACCTCAGTATTTTGGACTATCTCTATTTCTATAACGGTGGTGGGGTTTCTCTAGGCGACATTAACAACGATGGCCTGCCAGATATTTTCTTCACCGGGAACCAAGTAAAAAACAAACTTTACCTGAATAAAGGCAATTTGGAGTTTGAGGATATTTCAAGTTCTGCTGGAATTGAGGGCAACAGTAGCTGGAATACCGGAACAACCATGGCCGATGTGAATGGAGATGGCCTTTTGGACATTTATGTCTGTGCCGTTGTGGGCATCAACGGGTTTAATGGGTTCAATGAACTCTACATAAACAACGGCGACAACACCTTTACCGAAAGTGCAGCTGAATATGGTCTGGATTTTGACTCGTACAGTTCCAACGCCGCTTTTTTTGATTATGATTTGGACGGAGACTTGGATTTATATCTCCTAAATCATGCTGTGCACACGCAAAATTCATTTGGACGATTTGATTTGCGGTTTGAGCGCCGGTATGAAACAGGAGACAAATTACTTCGTAATGATAATGGTCGGTTTGTGGATGTCAGCGAGGAAGCCGGCATTTATGGTGGCGTCAACGGGTACGGACTTGGTTTGGCCATTGCCGATTTTAATCAGGATGGATACCCGGATATTTATGTGGGGAACGATTTCCATGAGGACGATTACTACTACTTGAACAATGGGGATGGTACATTTACCGAGAGCCTCAAAAAATATTTTGGTCATACCTCCCGATTTTCCATGGGAAATGATGTCACCGATATTAACAATGACGGTCGCCCCGATATTATTTCTTTAGATATGCTACCCGAAGATGAAACCGCGTTAAAATCCTCTGAAGGAGATGACAACGTTCAGATTCAAAAACTACGGGTAGATCGGTTTGGGTACCATTACCAATTCACCCGGAACATGTTGTTTATAAACCAACCTGATGGCAATTATATAGAAACAGCACTGATGAGTGGGGTTGCTGCAACGGATTGGAGCTGGAGTGCCCTGTTCGGGGATTATGACCTGGATGGTACACAAGATCTCTTTATTTCAAATGGAATTCCAAAACGCCCCAACGATTTGGACTTCATCAAATTTGTTTCAAGCGATGAAATCCAGAAAAAAATAGACAACACCAAGCTCGTAGACCAAGAAGCCCTTAACCTAATGCCTTCCGGAAATGTGCACAATTATGTGTTCCAAGGAAGCGAAGATTTAAAATTTAAGGATAGGTCTGCAGACTGGATTACAAAAGACACTTTAATTTCGGGGGCCACGGCCATGGGAGATTTGGACAATGATGGCGACCTTGATTTGGTCACCAATAACATTAACCAACCTGCATCGCTTTACATTAACAAAGCCTCCAAGAAAGGGAGTTACCTTAAATTAAAATTCCAGTTTACTCCAAAGAACACCTTTGGTATAGGAACAAAAGTGTATTCTTATCAAAATGGGGGGCTCCAATTCAAAGAATTGTTCCCCTCCCGTGGATTTCAAGCGTCTTCAGAGCCCATGATTCATTTTGGGTATGGCTCGCTCCAAAAAGTGGATTCCATCAGGATTATTTGGCCGGACAAGACCTATCAAACCCTAAAAAATGTTGCCACAAATCAAACTTTGACCATAAAACCGAAAGACACAAAGCCTTTTGATTACAAATCAATCCATAAAAACACTAAAACCCTTTTTGAACCTGTTTCCAATAACTTAGGCATAGCTTTTACCCATGCAGAGGACAACTACACTGATTTTAACCGAGAAAAACTGATTCCTTACCAAGTTTCGGACAGAGGCCCGGCTCTCGCCTTAGGCGACCTTAATGGCGATGGGAAGGAAGATATCTTCTTGGGTGGTTCAAAATTTGTCCCTTCAACCATATTTGTGCAGCAAGACAGCGTATTTGCATACCATCGTATTGAATCTATTGCCAAAGATTCTATTCGAGAAGATATTTCGGCAATCATTGCCGATTTCAATAATGACACAAAAAACGACCTGTTCGTAACTGCTGGTGGCGGTGATTTTTTTGGCAAATCCGATGCTCTTCTAGAAACCTACTATGTTAAAAAGGACTCCAGCTTTTCAAGTATGGAACTGCCCGAGTTTTTTCAAAATGCATCAGTGGTAAAACCCTACGATTTTGATAAGGACGGGGATTTGGACATTTTTGTGGGAGGACATACCATTACGGCTAAATTTGGAGCTCCTGCCACATCGTACATTCTGGAAAACCAAAATGGCAATTTTTCAATTTTTGAAGGGTTCGAACCTTTTTCAAAAGGTATGGTGACCGATGCCATTTGGGACGATTTTAATGGGGACGGCTCCCAAGATTTGGTTTTGGTGGGCGAATGGATGACTCCCAAATTCCTTCAATACAACAAAGGTACTTTTACCGAAACCAATTCCTTGGATATAAAAGGGCTTTGGCAGAGCGTGGCTTCATTTGATATTGATGGTGATGGTGATAAAGACTACCTCTTGGGCAATTGGGGCACCAATTCAAAATTCAGGGCTTCAAAAAAGTATCCCATGAAGTTATTTTTCAATGACTTTGACACTAACGGCCAGACCGAAACCGTAACGGCATTGGAAAAAGACGGTAAGTACTATCCTTTAGAAACTTTGGACGGGCTTTCATCGCAATTGGTTTATTTGAGAAAGGAATTTACCACCTATAAATCTTTTGCCGGTAAGACCATGGAAGAATTATTTGGAAAGGAAGTCTTGGAAAACTCGACCCTTTTGGAAGTGAATACGCTTGAATCTGGGTATTTAAGAAACGATGAGGGCAATTTTACTTTTATCCCATTTAATAATGAACTCCAAGTTTCACCCATTATGGAATTTTTGGTAGAGGATTTTGATGGAGATGGAGCCAAAGAAGTACTAATGGGAGGTAACTTCTTTGGGGTAAAACCCTACCACGGCCGCCTAGATTCCTTTCCAGGAGCACTCCTAAAAAGTGAAAATGAAATAATTTTGGGAACGGGACTGGGATTGGATTTCACCAAAAAATCGGTGAGACATTTAACCCTATTGACCCTTAATGGTGAAAAATACATATTGGCTATTTTTAATGACGACAAAGCACAAGTATATAGAATCAATAATTAAAGAGACCATGAAAGAAAGAATTAGTTTACTGGTAGCACTACTGTTGGTTGTTGTTTCCTGTCAGAAAAAGCAGGAACCCATTGCCATAACCCCCGAAGACTACCATAAATCTGTGGACAAGGTTGTTGAGATCATGGTTCATGATATCTTCTCCCCCCCTGTTGCAAGTCGAATTTTTGCCTACCCGAATATTGCCGCTTACGAAATCATTGCAAAAAAAGAGGACCGTTATAAGTCGTTGGCAGGGCAAATCCATGAATTAGGGGATATTCCAAACCCCAAAGAAGAGAACATTAATTACGAAATGGCTGCCCTAGTGGCCCATATAGACTTGAGCAGAAGACTGATTTTTTCCGAAGAAAGGATAAAAAGTTTTCGGGATAGCCTGTACACCAAATGGACCGATAAAAATGAGCCCGTTTTCAATGCCTCCAAGGCTTACGGACTTGAAGTGGCCGATTTTATCGGGGCTTGGATGGATAAGGACAATTACAAGCAAACGCGAACCATGCCAAAGTTTACGGTGAACACAGACGACCCCTCGCGTTGGCAACCCACTCCTCCCGCATACATGAGTGGTCTTGAGCCGCATTGGAGTAAAATACGCCCCTTTGCCATTGATTCTTCTGAACAGTTCAAACCTATACCACCACCCGCTTTTTCCATGGAAGAAGATTCTCCTTTTTACAAAGAATTAATGGAAGTATATGAGGTTAGAAAAAGTATGATCGGCAAAGGAGATAAGTCTGATGAAATTGCCATAGCCCAATTTTGGGATTGCAACCCCTATGTTTCCGTTACAAAGGGACACCTGATGTTTGCCACAAAGAAAATTACGCCAGGAGCCCACTGGATAGGAATAACCAAAATAGCCAGTAGAAAAGACAATGCAGATTTTGCCAAGACTGTCTATGCCTATACCAAGACTTCCATTGCCATAGCTGATGCCTTTATTAGCTGCTGGGATGAAAAATACAGAAGTAACCTGATTCGTCCAGAAACTTTGATCAACGAATATATTGATGACAGTTGGGAGCCCGTGTTGCAAACCCCTCCCTTTCCAGAATATACCAGTGGCCACAGTGTCGTATCGGGTGCAGCATCCACGGCACTTACCGATATTTTCGGTGACAACTTTTCCTTTGATGACGATACCGAGGTGCCTTACGGCCTACCTGTTCGTTCCTTTACATCCTTTAAACAAGCTGCCGATGAGGCGGCCATCAGCAGAATGTATGGCGGTATCCACTATCGTGCGGCCATAGAAGTCGGCGTGAAGCAAGGCCGTGACCTTGGTAAATTCATCGTAGATAAACTTGACATGACTAGAGGGTAATTTCTATTTTTGCTTGTTGCTTATGAGAAAAATTATTTTAGTAATCCTAACCCTTGTGGTAGGTGTGATTTTATGGTATTTATTCTTAAAACCATCAGACTATATCATTCGGTTTGAGGCCAAGACGTTTCCAGGAGCAATAAACCAGAGCCTTAAACATTGGTCCAGAAACTTTAATGATTCCGAAAAAATTGAACAATTAGGAGATCTGTACCATCTTAGCCAGACGTTTAAATTTGGTGATTCAACCCATATCTACCACTGGGCAATAGAGCCATTAACAGACTCCACTTCCCGAGTAAAAGTTGGAATTAAAGACGAAGCACATAGTTTAAAAAACAAAATACAAGTGCTTTTTTCTGATACGGATTTTGAAAAACGCAGTAAAGCAACCGTATTGGATTTTATGGAAGCTCTTAAGAAACATAAGGAGAGTTTTAAGGTACATATTGTTGGAGAAGAAGAAATGCCATCAAAGTACATCGCCTACCTTCCCATAAAAAGCACCCAACTCCACAAGGCCGATGAAATGATGAAAAACTTTAGTTATCTTTTTGGTACCCTTGTAGAAAATGGTGTTGCGTTTGACGGTTTTCCAATAATTGAGATAACACAATGGGATCAAGAAAATGACAGTATCCATTTTAATTTTGGACGGCCAATTATCCGTTCGGAAAAGCTTCCCATTGGAACAGACATCCAGTATAAAAGAATGTTTAGAAAAAAAGCTTTGAAAGCTGAATATTACGGGAATTATATTACTTCGGACAGAGCTTGGTATGCCTTATTGGATTACGCGAAAAAGAATAACATTGATGTTGAAAAAAATCCAATAGAAGTGTTTTATAATGACCCAAAAAGTGAAGGAAACGAACTAAAATGGAAAGCTGAGATATATCTACCCATAAAGGAATCCAAATGAACCCATTTGCCCTTGTTTTGATGTTGGTTTTTGCCCAAGGATGTGCCCAAAAAACGCATCAAGGTCAGTTGAATCATTTAGGCGATTTCCCATCAAAACTTAAGGAAGTGTCTGGAATATCTATAAGTAGCGGGGACATCTGGGTTATTGAAGATAGTGGTAACAAAGACAAAATTTATAAAATCGACAAAAAGGGAAATGTTACCAAAGACCTTAAAATTGATCATGCCAAAAATGAAGATTGGGAAGATTTGGCCATGGACAAAGATGGCAACCTCTTTATTGGCGACTTTGGAAATAATGGCAATTCCAGAAAAAATCTGACCATCTATAAGGTCTCAGCTTCCCAACTAAAGAAAAAAGAACCCAAAGCCGAAAAAATTGAGTTCCGCTACCCACAACAAAAGGATTTTCCACCCAAAAAAGATAGTTTGTTATTTGATACCGAGGGTCTTTTTCATTGGAAAGACCATCTGTATATCTTCACTAAAAACCGCACACGGCCATACACAGGAGAAACTTTGATGTATAGAGTCCCCGATACAGAAGGGGAATACGATGCGGAATTTTTGGGTTCCTTGATGCTATGCAAAAGCCAAGACCATTGTTCGGTCACTGGGGCAGATATTTCTCCCGATGGCAAAACCATTGCCCTCTTGGGATACGGGCTTATCTTTTTGGTAACGGATTTTGAGCTTCCCAATTTTGAATCAGCCTCAATTCAAATCATTGATGTGAACAGTGATACCCAAATGGAGTCTATCGGATTCTGGGATGAAAATACACTCTTGATCGCCGATGAAAGAAATAAGCGAACTGGGGGAGGTAGCCTTTACTCGTTTTCCATCAATTAAAACCCAAACCCTACCCCAAAGGCAAACCGAAGACCATCGGCACTATTGAACAGCCCAAAATTGGCACTAAGCATATCTACTCCGTTCACAAAAAATCCACCACCATAGGAATTGTGCCATTCATTTGAGTCTTCACCAGGAAGCCAAACGCGGCCATAATCAAATCCGCTATAGATTCCCGGGGCCACGGGCAACAGTCCTGTTTGTCTGCTCCTAAAACTGTAGCGTAGGTCCGTACTTTGGTAAAATGCAGTCTTCCCAGCAAAACGCTGAAAACGGAAGCCCCGTAACCCATCATTACCTCCAATACTGGCGGCTTGGTAAAACTCGAAATCATCCCCAATGTTAAAGTGACCTTTCACTTTGGTCGCAAGAACCAATCTACCATTGGAGCTCAACTTGTGATCAACGGACAAACTGGGCACCACAAACCCAAATGACCTACCACTTTCCTGCACGTTGGTTTTATATCCACCATGCAAAGCAAAACTCATCCCCAAAGTGGGAAAAGCTTCATTATCTCTATTGGAATATGTGTATTCTGCATCCACGCCCAAGAACCTTTGGTGCCGTTCCTCACCATTTTCAATATAGAACTCATTGATGAACCTATCATCGGTAGCCTCAACTTCAATATCCTCATAGGAAGCCCCGATTCGCACTTTGGAGCCCAAATACCCACGCCAGACCAAAGAAGGTGCCAATTTCAATGTCCGGAGCTTAACCCGGTTATAATCCAAGCCAAGGGGCTCTTCATCATCATTGTTTTCTGTCTCGTTACCAAAACCGAAAAAGTTAAGGGTGAAATTAGGACTTGTGAACTGAGCTTGAACTTCTAGGTTTACTTTATGGATCACATTGGCAAACTCTCCTTTGTATCCCAAATTAAATCCATTTGTGGCAAAATAATAGGCCGCATTGAATGTATGCTGCTGGGTAAATGGGTTCTGTCGAAAGGCATTGAACGTATAAGTATCTATAAGGCCTATCCTGATACCATCATCTGGATTGAACCCAAGGGTGGGCAATAATTGGTTATTGCTCGCCTTGATCTTCATAAATTCATAGGTATTGGTCTCGTAATCGTTTAAACGATGTATTTCCCCTCCAAAGGCTTCGTCATAAGTGTTTTTTTTGGCCTTAAAATCATAAACATGGACTTTTCTTGAACTTTCCCCAATCTTGTAGATATCATTGTTTTGCCCACCTACTATCCTGATTTTTATTTTGGAATTTTTGACATGGACATCAAAAACATCGTCGTCATCCAAACCATATAACCAAATTTCTTTGGTGAACTCGGGCCAGTAAACTTTTTGAAAGAAAATATCCGCATTTTCCCCTCCTTTAATACGATATGCTATCACCTCAATGCTACCATCTGGCAGGGAATTAATACTGAAATAATCATCCTTGTCCGTTCCCGTGATCACGCTATACCGGTTAAGAACTGAAAAGTATTCCTTTGCGGTTTCCACCAGATTTTCCTTTCTGGCCAACAAGGTATTCTTGATTTGGGTTACCGTTTGATCTCTCACCTCTTCAGGAAAAGCCATAAATGCTTCGTCGATGACCTCTTCATTTATATGTTCTTGGATGAACTTGGCCTCCTCTATCCACATTGGCAAATCGGTTTCGGAAAGCAGGGCCATATCCAATGCAAAAGTCCTTGGAGAAGATGTAAACCCTTTTACGCTCTTGATCTCATCATGAAACCCTTCAAAAATACGTAATGCCGGAACCGATTTTGAACCAAAATTCATGATGAGCCCATCGCCCCATCGAGAAAACACCTGATCCCTATCCCTGGGAATGGGTTTAAAAATTTTGTTGCCCTCTTCCGTTTCAAACTCAGCCCATCGCCACTGGTCCACGTGACGGTCCCAATCGCCCAAAAGAATATCAAACAACCGGGCCTTTACATATTCCTTTTGGTCTATCTTATACTCCTCATCTTCCCTTAATTTATTGATAAGGTCATAGGTGCTTTCAATTTTCTTGGTTTTCCCAAAACTTTCCAGATCATCGTGCCCTTCTGATACGTGTTCCTCAATCATATAGAGCCCATCACCAAAATCGGAATTAAAATCGCCCAAAACAGATTGTTTGGGTACGTAGTATAATTTTGGGTTGGTATGGTAAATATCCACCGCATCCGACAATCTGGCTATGGTGAATGGTGCATATGGATGAGCCCCTGTGTAAAGATCCAACAACAAATCTTCCGTAAAGGTATTTTCAAATTGGCCAATGATGAATTGTTCTTGAAACGCGATGGCCTGCAGATAGCGTTCAGCGCTTTTCCGAAGGTCGCGCATTACGTATTGCCTTCCCTTTTTGTCTTCCAACCGCAAGGAATTAGACTGATTCCCTCCTCCTTTCCGCACTACGGTAACGCCTCCAAAAATTGTATCTAAACGCACCGTTGGTGCTTTTACCTTAGTACCGTAATATTTTCTGTAACGCTCGCCCCACAACCATTTATGAAACCCACTTTTATCAATTTCCTCCTCGGTATACACAGAGGCTTCTTTATAGGGCGGGAAATCATCTGGCATGGATACGCTTTGGGTAGATCTATTGGGAGGCAACACTTCGGTGGTAAACAATACCTCACTACTACCTTCTTCAGTTCCATAGAAGCTAACACTGGACGACCCATCCTTGTACACTTTAAGAATGGCAAAACCCATTTCCCCTGTGGAAAATTTGCTTCCGTTCAGCAGTCGGGTAGCTCCCGTTTTGGCCCCTGCTCCACTTACAATCTGGGGTTTCCCCGATTCCACAATATATTGAAGGGTGTGTTCATGCCCAGAGGCAAATATTACCTTATCTGAATATTGCGAAAGGGTTAGGACTCGTTTTCTGAGTTCATTATATTTTTTATTGGACAAATCTTCTATGGAAACCCCTGAGGTCCGTCTTAGCAGATTGGCCACCGTTCCCAAAATGGGAAGTGGAAAACCTCCTCCACTGGGATAAATATGCTGTTTAAAGGAATATTGGCCACCATGGGTGCCGTAGGTGAACATAGGGTGGTGCAAAGCAATAACAATGGTCTTGTCCAGATTTTTTTTGATTTCGCTCTCCAACTCCTCAAAAAACCGTTCCCGGTCTTTGATCTCGCATTTATCGTTCATGGTTGGATGCTTGTCCCAGTCGGTCAAGTACCACTCCGTATCTATGGCGAGCACCAAGACATTGGCGCTTACCTCAATTTTTTCAATAGGACATCCATTATCGGGTAAAAATACATCCTTACTGTCTAATGCTTTTTGAATGTATTTTTCCTCCCGCTCCAATCCTTTTAAACCATCACTATACCAATCATGGTTGCCAGGAATAAATACCGTCCGTCCTTTGAAGAATTCCACGGTGTTCAATTGGGCGTCCAAATAATGTTTTGAAAGTTCGTGTCCTACAAGGTCATCATCTTTATCGGGAAAACCGGCAGGGTAAATATTGTCTCCCAAAAAAAGGGCGGTACTGTTTGCATCGGCTTTGCTCAAAACCGATTTAAATTTCTTCAGGGCTGGGTTTAATTCACCCTCAGGCGACAAACCCGCATCCCCAATCAGATAAAAGGTATGCTCAACCACCTTGTTTTCGAAAGCATTTTTATCAAGAAAGGGCATGGCATACTTTGCCTCATAGGTAGCACAACCAGACACTATTGCCAACAAGAGGATGAACAGGTAATGTTTCTTCATAAGCCATGAGGTTGAATCCAAAATTTTGTACTTTGGATTATTCAAATATGCAGTTATGTCGGATATTGTTGAAAAAACTGAACGTTTTGTCACAGAACTTTTTGATAAAAAGCTCGACCCGAGGTTTTTATACCACAACTTGCGACATACCCAGCGTGTGGTTAAAAGTACTAAAGAATTGATCAATTTCTATGACCTAAAGGAAGAGGAAAATGAAAAATTGCTTTTGGCCGCTTGGCTGCATGATACGGGCTATATCAAAGATTGTGAACACCATGAAGAGGCCAGTTGTAAGATTGCCACAGACTTTCTAACCGAAAATGGATATAGCAACTCGGATATCAAGGAAGTTTGTGATTTGATCCTGGCCACCAAAAAGCGATACGAGCCCAAAAATCTATTGGAAAAAATCATTAGGGATGCAGATATGTCCCACTTTGCCAAAAAGAGTTATTGGGAAACTACTGATTTTTTAAAAAAAGAATTTAAAGAATTGGGCATTGCAGACTATTCCAACAAAGAGTGGAGGGAAAAGAATATTCAAATGTTCCGTAATGAACATAAATTCTATACCGACTACGCCCTTGAAAATTGGGAAAAAGGAAAAGAACGCAACTTAAAACAATTGCTGAAAGAGAAAAAAACGGAAAAGAGCATCGCCAAAAAAGAGGCCCTTAAAGCCAAGTACAAACAGGAAAGCCCAGACCGAAGCGTGCAGACCCTCTACAGGGTAACTTTGCGAAACCATTTAAAACTCAGTGATATTGCCGATACCAAGGCCAACATTCTGTTGTCTGTTAACGCCATCGTCATTTCATTGGTCTTGGCCAATTTACTGACAAAGTTGGACAACCCTACCAACACCTACCTTATCTACCCTACCATGATTCTTATCCTGTTTAGCGTGGTCTCCATGGTCTTATCGGTTTTGGCCACTAGGCCCAATGTTACCAGCGGAAAGTTTACTAAAGAGGATGTAGAACAAAAAAGGGTGAACCTATTGTTCTTTGGCAATTTTCACCAAATGGACTTGGATGAATATGAGTGGGCCTTGAATGAATTGGTCAAGGACAAGGATTATGTCTATTCCTCCCTCACCAAGGATTTATATTATTTGGGACTGGTATTGAACAAAAAATACCGGATTTTACGGTTAACCTATAATATTTTTATGATAGGAATGGTAATTTCAGTGCTTGCTTTTGGTATCGCTTTCCGATTCTTTGGACCGGAGCGACTCGTGTTTTAGATTAGGACTTTAACTCCTCCATTAAATCGTCATAGGTATAAGTCTGTTCTGATTTTTTGTCCTTTTTGTACAAAATCTCAGCTCTAATGGCCTTGAGGCCAGTTACGCCTTGCAAACCTTCCAACTCCACAATTTCAATGTTGTCCGTAAAGTAGCCCTTATCTTTTAGAAACCGGATATAGCGCATATATTCCCGCTCGTCTTTTCGTTGGGAATACACAATGGCCAACTTGCCCTTTTGGGTCAATCGCTCATTGGTGCCTTTAACATAGGATTTGTCAATGCGCTTTTTGATTACTTCATACCGCGCATTGTAGGTACCATCCACGTCAAAGCGTTTTTCATCCATTCTAAACCGAATGGACAATGAGGTACTGTAGACCAAAATAAGTGAGGCCACATCCAGTTGAACGGGCAAGTGCGGTTTAAGGGCGTAATATTTGTTCTCCATGTCACACATCACCTGAAGCTGCCAAAGTCTGAGATTGCTCAAATAAAGCTCGTTGAACTTTCTATCCCGGGCAATGGAACTTCCAATGTACATGTTGTGCTCAACACCATCGGTCTTGTAGCGCTCAAAATAATGTGGGAACATTTCTTGTGCTGCCAATTGTTTTTTGTCCAAAAGAGCGGCCAATTGCATATTGGATTCCATCACACTTTCATCATAGTTTCGGCGATGATCGTAATACGATTCCGTGGTTTCATCTATTTTGGACTCATAGGCCTTTATATGCGCCTTAAGTTCTTTGTCCTCCTTTTTCAAATGCTTGAAAACGGGGTTGATCTCTTCCTTCACAAAATCGAATACGGCCTGTTCCGTATGGGTGTACAGCGCCTCTCTAACTTCATTGAGGTAGGTGTTCACCCTAAACATCAATTCCTCATAGATGGGCAATTCATATTTTTCAATGGCCCTTTCCAAGACATCATTGATCTCTGAAAGTTGAATCATTAAATCCCGTTGAATGGACAGATTTCTTTCCTTGGAAGAATCCTTGATGTCAATTTGGCCATAGAGCGGGTGCACGTCCTTGAACACAATTTCCTTGAATACCGGCTGATTTCCAGACAATTCATCTGCCATGAACCGCTTGGCCTCTTCCTGGAATTTCCAATATACAGATGGATGTACCGTAGTACATTCGTGTTGAATTATGGCATCGACCAAGTTTTCTTCTTCCTCAATAGACCGCAGTACGGATGATATAATGTACGGCATAACATCATCCAGTTTATTGGCATTAACACTGTTCAACTCGTTAACAGTATCCGAAACCAGCTCCAAGACCCCCAAAAGTTCCCCATTATTGGAAATTGGGGCCAATATGGCACTACGTATTCCCTGTTCATAAAGGTTTTTGTAGGGTTGGGACTTTTCTTTCTGATAATATTTTTCAACATTGGAAATGGCAAAATATTTGCTCTCAGAAAAAAGCTTCCCATGGGAATATTCACATAGCGTTGCATCACAAGATTCCATTTCCTTGCCGTTAAGCAAGAAACTTTCCATACCCCTACCATAAATCTTAAAAAAGCTGTTGGCACTGGAATCATAGCCGGCAAACCCTACATTGATTTTCTTGAGTTTAAAGAGAGACCTAAAGGTATCCTGAAAACGTTCCATATAGTTTTCACCTTCGCTCTTCTTTTTCCCAATAAGGGTGGATTTTATTTCTGAAATGGAATGCTCGGTGGTCACATCGAACATATTGGAAATAACAAACCCCTTGGTAATAAAGCTATTGGGTGGTATTTTTTCCTTCCAAAGCTCCAGGTTTTCAAAATTCTCCAAAAGCTCATCTACATCTTCCTGAGTCAACTTTTTGGATTTTTCCGTTGGAAGAATTTCCATAAAATCGGCATTGTACAAGATCCGATAATGGTGCATTACCCCATTGGCATCTGGAATATTGTAGAAAATGGGACGTTTAAAATCCAAATTAAACCCATAAAAAAAGTTCAGGATTACCGTACATTTCATAATGTAACTGAGTCCATCAGGTATGTTCTGGATTTCGAGTTCAAAATCTTCGCCTGCATTCTTCAAAATCTTCTGAAAACGTTCAGAAGAATTGAACACCAAACTTTCAAAAGGCGTGGATGCCGTTTTTATTTCGTTGTTCGTTAACGCTGGGGCAAAACTCTCTTTCAGGATAATGCTAATAACATCCTTGTGTTTTTCCAACAATCTAAGGTCGCTGAAACCTTCCCTGAGCTCAGGATAGGGTGCTTGAGCATCCAAGACATACCTTGCCCAATCAGCAAAGAACTTGTCCTTACTTTTTAGTTGTTTATCGTAATGTTCCAATAGTTTGTTGAAACTTACCAACTGCACCATTGGGCTTTCAGCATCACAGTTTTGTTTCATACTGATATTGGTCGAAGATTAGCACGTAAAGTTACAAAAAGAAAGAATGCTCGTCTTATAATGAGAATCTTTATAGATTAATCCCCATTTTTAAGGATATTTAGTAAAAAATACGCCATGTCCTCCACTTTTAGGTTAGATCGGGCCTACAAGAATGCCAAAATTATTCCCTTTGATGATGACTCCAAATTCATCCTATTCAGTGATTGCCATAGAGGGGACAATAGTTTTGCCGATGATTTTGCCAATAACCGAAATATTTATTTTCATGCTCTAAATTACTACTACCGTCAGGGTTTTCAATATTGTGAGCTTGGCGATGGCGATGAGCTCTGGGAAAATATCAATTTTGATGAAATTTTTGAAGCACATAAAAATGTGTACCAATTGTTACGACAATTTCATTTGGAAAAACGATTACACATGCTCTGGGGCAACCACGACATGGTTTACAAGGACAAAAGTTATGTAGACAAGCACCTTTCCAGCTATTTTGAGCCCATTGACGGGTCGGACAAGGAACTTTTTGAGGGCATCACCTATCACGAGGCCCTCATTTTAAAGCACTCCAAAACAGGGCAGGAGCTTTTCTGCACCCATGGCCACCAGGCCGATTGGTGGAACTATGTCTGTTGGCGAATTGGTCGCTTTCTGGTTCGGGTATTATGGAAACCACTTCAAGTAGTGGGCATTGCCGACCCCACCAGTCCGGCCAAAAATTATAAGGAACTCATTAGAATAGAAAAACGCATTAAGCGATGGATTTTAAAGAATAAACTCCTCATCACCATTGCTGGGCATACCCACAGACCGCGATTTCCCGAACCGGGCCAAATTCCCTTTTTTAATGATGGAAGTTGTGTGCACCCCAGAAGCATTACCGGTATTGAAATTGAAAATGGGACAATAGCCTTGATCAAATGGCATATTGCCACCAAAGCAGACGGCACCCTTCAAATTGTCCGGGTATTGCTCGAAGGCCCTGAAAAATTGGTGGATTATATCGAGCCCTAAAATCTTATTCCATTAAGCTTAAACATTATTATAGAGCAAATTTAATTTCACAACACCTTCTTTGGATAGTAGTCACACCTCTACTCTATTTCTGAGCAAAACAAAAAGAAGCAATTACAACTTAACGATTTAACGCCACTTTATCACATTCATGGCAAGGTATTTGTTAACTTTAGTGTTACCAATTGACCAAGTTGCTATGAAAAAGCTTGTTTTATTTTTATTGGGTTTTGGACTGGGAATGGTTTCTCTGCTGGCGCAATCTGATATCCCCACAACCCGCCCCCTACAAATTGGTGACAACAACAATTTGGATATCAAGACCAGTGATCAGGGTACTTCACTGCGCATACCTTCCGTTCTTGATGAAAGTTTAACCTCTGACAATGAAAAACCTGGGGTTCAAATGTTACCGGACAGGGAACTGCTTCAAGCAGGACACGATTTGGTGATAGACCCCAAAGTAGGCGAAAAGGAAAAAAAGGGCTCCAATGAACATTTTGGCGATCAATATTTGGGCGATTTCAAAACCACTTCAAAGTTTGTAGGTATTGTGTGCCGCGATCACGAGTACGTAGATGGCGATCGAATAAAAATATACCTCAATGGTGAGGTTGTTGAATACAATTTGCTGCTTTCCGGTTCTTTTAGGGGGGTTAATCTGGATTTGGCCCCAGGGTTCAATCGTATCGAATTTGAAGCTTTAAACCAAGGTTCTTCTGGCCCCAATACTGCCCAAGTTGTTGTGGCTGATGAAAAAGGTCAGGTAATCCATAACAATCGCTGGAACCTATCCACAGGTTCCAAGGCCAGTTTGATCATTATCAAAGAAGAGGAATAATCACTCCCCCGGCTTGTAGGTCCGCTCTGCTCTCTTTAAAACATCTTCTTTATAAAAGGCAGCATCCTTGAATTGCTTGTCTGCATAGCGCTGCGCTTGATCGTTAAAATGAGGCGAATCTGGGTCGCCACTCTGTCCTCCGGCCAGCATAGTTTTTGCCTTTACCTTATCTCCAAACTCCACAACAGCCACAAAACTATTGCCCCTAGTTCCGTAGATTTTCTTGGTGCCATTGTCATACCGAGCTCCATACGCGGCCAAGGCGCCCCAACGTCCACTGGCAAAACCGATTGGAATGCTGGGTTTGGCATCATCAAAAGGCTGACGGATATCCCCGTTCAACCGTTGATAGCGATTCACCTCACCCCAAGGTATTTGCCAAGTACCAAAATCGTCCTCCAATTGGGCAACAACTTCTTGGAACAGCTCTATTTTTTTTGAATTGGCCCAATCACTGCCCCAATAGTTGACCCACTGCATGGGGTACATGCCTTCAGGTCTTTCTGCTTTTGCATAGCAAAGTGTACCGTAATAATGCGCCAAGGTCATAGCCACAGATGCCTTGGATGTGGTAAAATCCCATTCCCGTAGCATCTGAATCGGTTCTTTTAATGCTGGGGTTGGATTTGCATCATAGGCTTTCACCAATCCCGGAATTAAGGCTTCAAAAGCGGGCAAATGGGGGTCGTGTGCCATTTCAATAAGGCTATCCAGGGTGTAACCGCTTCGTCCAGTCAATAGCTCAATGGCATGGATGCCTCTAAAATTTTCTTGATCGCGCGACATATAATTGGGATAATCAGCCCGCTTTGGACTGAACTCCAATGCTGAAGTGTAGGGTGTAGAATTACAATTCTGAATCCATCCGTTCTCTGGGTTCAGAACCAAAATATTCTCACCCACCGTATGCAAACCCTGCCAATCCGTTTTGGGGTTGCTTCCGTCCACAGGTTGGGTATAATCAAAAATGGTATCACGCTTCGGCACAAAGTTCCCATGAAAATATGCGATGTTACCTCCAGCATCAGCATACACCGTATTGTTGGAAGAATTGGTTCGGATGTCCATCATCTCCCGAAAACCCTCGTAACCGTCCTGTTTAGTTCGGATATAGGATTGCTCCAACGCCTTCACCGGTTCCCACATCATGGCCGATGCTGTCCACTGGCCGTCCACCAAATGGGTGATAGGTCCGTGATGGGTGCGATACATGGGAAAGGTTCTTTCTTTTAAAACGTCTCCATCCGTATACTTTAAAGTGACCTCCAAAGAATAAACGGGTCGCAGCTCTTCACCATATTGATAGAATAAATTGCCATCATTTTTCACCAAAGTCTCCTTGAATTCATCCATGACATCGGTGTAAGTTGATGTGTGCATCCATCCCGTTTTCTCATTGAAGCCCTGATACACAAAAAACTGACCCCAGGTAACCGCGCCGTAGGCGTTCAAACCTTCTTCACTGACCACATGCACCTCGCCCCGAAAATAAAATGAAGTATGGGGATTGATCAACAGCATTGCATTGCCTGATTGCGTCAATTTTCCCGAAATAGCTATCCCGTTGGAACCTTGAGGTTCGGCCATTTCAGCTTCTTTTTGAAGTTGTAGTTCTTCCATTTCGGGAAGTTCCATACCGCTTTCATAAAAACTTTGAATTTTTCGGGTGGAAATGCGCTCTATATCCCCACCAATGGAACCCTCGCTGAAATACATGGGCATCCAAGGTTCAAAATGGGTGAGTAGTTTGGGCTTCACCTCTGGGTGGGTATGGAGATAATAGTTCACCCCATCAGCAAAGGCATCACAAAGTTTTTTCAACCATTCGGGGCTACTATCATATTTGGCAATGGCCTCTTCCTTAGTCATGAACAGATTGGCACGTAGGTCACTGTAGATGGCTTCCTCACCCTCAACTTCGGCCAATCGGCCTGTGGCCCAAATGTAGTTTTGTTCCACCCGATTAAAATCATCCTCACATTGGGCGTACAGCAATCCGAACACAGCATCGGCATCGGTTTTTCCATAAATGTGGGGCACGCCAAAATCATCACGAATTATGGTAATATTTTCAGCTTGGGCTTCCCATTGTTCAACTTGGGTCTGCGGTTGCTCGGAACAGGAAAGAAATACGAACAGTGCTGCTACAATTGCAATTCTCATCTCGGGGATTTGTTCAGTTAGTGCTGTGAAAATACGGGAAATCAGAAACAATTACCAACTCCCACTGGCACCTCCACCCCCAGAGCTTCCACCGCCTCCTGAAAAACTACTGGAACTTCCCCCAGAAGATGACCCAGAACCAAAAGAATGACTTCCTCCTGAAGAAAACGTCTTGCTCATATAAGTGCTGTCCGATTTGACCCATGAGAGTTTAAAATCGTCCTTTCCTTTAATCAAAATCTTGATAATGGCCAATACAGCGGTGAACACAAAGAATCCCATCAATATTGAATATAGCAACATATTATTGGTGCCCTCCAGAAAGTTATCCGGGTCAAAATCGAATCCAAAGACCAAAGCAAGAAAAAATACGGGCATAAGCATAAAAACCAAACCAAAGGCAACCATCATCAAGGTGGGTATAAACATAAATATCCCAGGAAAAAGTCCAAGTTTACCAATAAATATTCCCCTGAACATCTCAATCAAGGAAGAATACCCTTTGTAAAAAACAAATCCACCGGCTGCTATGAACACCGAAAGAAAAAGGGTCATTAGCAGTTTGGCCCACCAAGGAAATTCACCTTCGCTTTCTATTTCTTGTTTAAATTCCTCAAGGGCTTCTGGATCATTAAGAAACGTGATAATTTGGTTTGTGGCCAAGTCCAGTCCTCCAAAATAATCCTCTTCCTTGAATTTGGGAATCATGGTGTTTCTGATGATTCTAGAAGCCACTGCATCCGTGATATAAGGTTCCAGACCGTAACCCACTTCAATCCGCACTTCCCTATCCATTTTTGAAAACAGAATCAAGATTCCATTATCCTTTTCGTCTTGTCCCAATTTATTTTGGTTGAAGGCACCGTTGGCATACTGCTCAATGGTTTCATTACCCAATTCGTTAATGGTAAGAACAACCACCTGATTGGTGGTCTCGGTTTCAAACTGGGTGAGTTTTTCCCGTAAGCCCTCCAGTTGGGGTTGGGTGAAAATCTCGGCTTGATCTGTTACAATCTCCGTCAATTGCGGATACGCATCCTGCGACCAACAAAACGTTGACACAAAGAGTAAAAAACAAGCAAAAAGTGTCTTTCTCATGTTTTAGATAACAAGAAAGACTAAAGATAGGATTTTGTCAGCTAGTGACTTCTACCAATTGATGAATGGGGCAGTTGAACTAACCTTCCTCCGGGGCCAGCTCCACTTCCAAGCCATCCAAATCTTCGGTGATATGGATTTGGCATCCCAAACGGCTGTTGTCTTTTACAAAAAAGGCTTCGGCCAACATGGCGTCTTCATCATCGGATTTTTCTGGAAGCTGATGATCGGATTGTATGTAACACTGGCATGATGCGCACATGGCCATTCCACCACAAATTCCAATGGTCCCCTCAGGGGCCAATTCGTAGGAACGTACCACCTCCATCAAGTTCATGTTCATATCTGTTGGGGCATCTACTTCGTGGGAGACACCTTCTCGGTCGGTTATTTTAAGTTTGATATCACTCATTCTATTTATAGGAAATAGGAATTAGGGGTTAGGAATTAGTCTTTATGGACTTTATCAATCCATAGAGTAATTTTGAGACTTCATTGGTAATCTCAATTATTTCATCTGCTTTTCCTTTCGCCAACAAATTTAGTTTAACGGAAAGATAAATCATAGATCTTACTTCACTATTCGAACCAAGAGCGTAAAATAAAAATTTGGAAAAGTCGGCGTTGGAACTTCTTTCGAAACCTTCAGCTATGTTGTTGGAAACAGAAACTGAGGCTCTTCTTATTTGATCTCTAAAACCAAAATCCGTACATCTTTCAAACTCTTTATAAATAAGAACTGCTAGTTCCTGTGCTTTTTGCCAAACAATTAAATCTTCAAATTTCTGAACTGCCATACTAAATCCTATGCACTAATTCCTAACTCCTAGTTAATTGCCTTTACTACTGCTTTTGGCGCTTCTTTTTTGCTGCCATCAAATCCGGTAACACCGCCTACTGTGGTATACTTCATGACATATTTTTTATCAGGATGAATACGTTGATAGGCACTTTGGCACATCAAGGTAGCTTCATGGAAGCCGCACAAAATCAATTTTAATTTTCCAGGATAGGTATTCACATCACCAATGGCATAAATTCCGGGAATATTGGTCTGATAATCCAACGAATTGTCCACTTTGATGGCGTTTTTTTCAATTTCCAGCCCCCAATCGGCTATGGTACCCAATTTTGGGGAAAGTCCGAAAAGCGGAATGAAATGGTCCACTGTTACATCAGTTTCTTCAGAAGCATCCGTGTTTGTAACCGTTACTTTTTCCAATTTTCCTTCGCCATGAAGTCCAACTACCTCGGCAGGTGTAATCAAATTGATTTTCCCTTCATTCTTGAGCTGCTGTACTTTTTCAACGGAGTCCAAAGCACCCCGAAACTCATTACGACGGTGTACCAAGGTGACCTCTTTGGCGACATCGGCCAAGAAAATGGACCAATCTAAAGCGGAATCACCTCCTCCGGCAATCAACACTTTTTTATTGCGATAGATTTCTGGCTCCTTGATCATATAGGCCACACCATTGTCCTCATAATCGGAAAGGTTGTCCAACAAGGGTTTTCTAGGTTCAAAACTTCCCAGTCCTCCTGCAATGGCAATCACCGGTGCTTGGTGTTTTGTGCCTTTGTTGGTGGTGACCACAAAGGAACCATTTTCCAATTTTTCGATGGTCTCAGCACGCTCTCCCAAAGTAAATCCGGGTTGAAAAGGTTTAATCTGTTCCATGAGATTATCCACCAATTCACCCGCCAAAACTTCCGGATATCCAGGAATATCGTAAATGGGTTTTTTGGGATAAATCTCCGCACATTGACCCCCGGGCTGGGGCAAAGCATCTATTAAATGGCATTTGAGTTGTAATAAGCCTGCTTCAAAAACAGCAAAAAGACCCGTAGGTCCCGCTCCAATAATAAGTATGTCGGTCTTGATCATGCAACAAGGGTTTTTGGATGTGCAACTTACTCGTTGCTCCGGGAAGGATTCATGATTCTCATCAGTTAACTCACATTAATGACTTCCTCAATTTGAGGTGCATATTTTTTTATGGTCATTTCCACACCGCTCTTCAAGGTCATTTGGTTGACACTACAGCCAATGCAATTGCCTTCCAATTTCACTTTAACCGAACTGTCGTTATCTATTGAAATCAATGTGATGTCTCCTCCATCGCTTTGAAGAAAAGGACGTATTTCCTCCAACGCTTTCTCTACATTCGTTTTAATCTCCTCTGATGTCATGCTCATTTCTTTTTAACGGCGGCACAACCAGCCATTGTTGTAATCTTTATAGCTTCAGTAGGCGGTAAATCGGTGTTTCGCTTTACCAACTCACTGACCACATTCTTGGTCAATTCTTCAAAGGCTTCTTCTGATGGGGTTGCGGTTTGCAATGCTGCCGGTCTACCCACATCTCCAGCTTCTCGAATACTCTGCACCAACGGGATTTCTCCTAAAAATGGCACATCCAAGTCATCTGCCAAGTTTTTGGCTCCATTTTCTCCAAAGATATGGTATTTGTTGTTAGGCAGCTCTTCTGGTGTAAAATAGGCCATGTTTTCCACAATGCCCAACACAGGAACATTTATAGCTTCCTGCTGAAACATAGCTACCCCTTTTCGGGCATCGGCCAATGCTATTTCTTGCGGTGTACTCACTACCACCGCTCCAGTAACCGGAAGGGATTGCATAATGCTCAGGTGGATATCCCCAGTTCCAGGAGGTAAATCCAACAACAAAAAGTCCAATTCTCCCCAATGGGCATCAAAAATCATTTGGTTGAGTGCCTTGGCAGCCATGGGTCCACGCCAAATTACGGCTTGGTTGGGCTGGGTGAAAAATCCAATGGACAGCAGTTTCACGCCATAGTTTTCGATGGGTTTCATCTTGGCCTTGCCATCCACATTGATGGACAAAGGTTTTTCCGTAGCCACATCAAACATAATGGGCATGGATGGTCCATAAATGTCAGTATCCAACAAGCCCACCTTAAAGCCCATTTTGGCCAAGGTGACCGCAATGTTTGCCGTTACCGTAGATTTACCAACACCCCCTTTACCCGAAGCAACAGCAATGATGTTCTGAATTCCCGGAATGGGGTTTCCTTTAATTTGATTGACCTTGGGCTTTTCTGGAGCATCAACCTTAAGGTTGACCTTGATTTTTGCCTTTTCGTATAC
Source organism: Bacteroidia bacterium (assembly GCA_030427985.1). Classification (GTDB taxonomy): domain Bacteria; phylum Bacteroidota; class Bacteroidia; order Flavobacteriales; family Flavobacteriaceae; genus Flagellimonas. Next base: position 25,656 of record JAUIBH010000002.1, read on the forward strand.
CTCTCTGTGGATGCATTTCAAGATTTCCACTTCAGTCTTCTTTTTGGCCTGAAGACTTGGATTTTTTATGGTAACATCCACTTCCACTTCATCGCCAAAAACCTGAATATTGGTAATTGCACCGCTCTCCACTATATTTTGTCCATCTCCCGGCGCGGATATTTTTTCCAATGCCTTAAGAATGTCTGCCTTTTTCAGCTTCATGTACTCCTAATTTTATATGCAGTCGTTTGTATTGATTCTAAATTACAAAGATACGGTGTTGCACTTAGATTAGGAAGTTGGTTTATTGAATTTCAATATAGTAGAACAACTTGCATCTATAATGTGATGATACATCCATTATTATAAGGTTTTTGGAGTTTTTATCTCATTTAATTCAAAAAAACACCGATAGAAACCAACACAAAAACAGACCAATCCACCACTTTTTTTTGAAAAAAATGTAGTTTAGGCTTTTAAATTCACCTAATAATCAACCGCAAATGCCAACCCAACCCAAAATCCCTTATTTTGTTTTCTTACTTGGTTTGATGTTACTTTTTTCCTGTGCTTCAAAACGGGAATTCACCAAAAGAGATGTCAAAAAATCGGAACGCTTGATTGGGATTCACTTCAACAAAGAGCATAGAGATACGCTGTATCCGTATTTGCAAAGAAATCGCGAAGGTTTCGACTCACTCCGCAAATATCCGATTGATAATGCAGTTTTCCCAGCGGTTCGTTTTGACCCTGTTCCCTTTGGATTTAAGATGTCGGAGCAAATAGAAAATCAGACTTGGGAAATACCTGATAACGTTGCAATACCGGAACCCTATGATCTACTGGCCTTTTACACCATTCCACAATTGGCCTCATTAATCAAAAATCAAAAAATCACCTCAACCAAGTTGACACAGTTCTTTTTGGGCCGATTAAAAAAATACCAACCTGAGCTACAATGTAGCATCAGCATTACTGATAGTTTGGCAATGGCCCAGGCCAAACGCGCCGATGAGGAGATACAAAATGGCCATTACCGCGGTATTTTGCACGGTATTCCTTATGGCACTAAAGATCTAATGTCCGTTCCCGGATATACCACCACCTGGGGTGCGGCACCGTACAAAAATCAGGTGTTGGATGAAACAGCAACGGTTGTGGAAAAATTGGAAGAGGCTGGGGCTATTTTAGTCGCCAAACTAGTTTCTGGGGCCTTGGCCCGTGGCGATGTATGGTTTGGGGGCAAGACCAAAAATCCGTGGGATACAACCCAAGGTGCCAGTGGGTCATCAGCAGGTTCAGGTTCGGCCACATCAGCGGGTTTGGTGCCATTTGCGCTTGGAACAGAGACTTTAGGTTCCATCACTTCCCCCAGCACCCGAAATGGAATCACGGGACTACGTCCCACCTATGGGCGGGTGAGTCGGTCTGGGGTGATGAGTCTGAGTTGGTCCATGGACAAAGTAGGGCCTATGGGAAGAAATGCCGAGGATTGTGCCATTGTTTTTAGCGTTATCCAAGGAAGAGACCAAAAAGACTTGACCACGGTGGATTTACCTTTTGGGGTGGATTGGAAAAAGGACATTGCAGACCTTAAGGTGGCCTACCTCAAAAAAGACATCGAAAAGGACACCACGGAAAGTGGGGACAATCTGCGAACTGCGCTAAAAACATTGGAAGAAATGGGCGTGCACCCCACCCCTGTGGAAATGCCAAAAGAAATTCCTTATCGCGGATTTGATATTATTTTAAGGGCAGAAGCAGGTGCCTTTTTTGATGAATTGGTGCGCTCTGGGGAAGTAGACGTAATGGTGGAACAGGATTTTCGTTCTAGGGCCAATTCCCTTAGGCAAAGTCGATTTATCCCTGCGGTGGAATACATACAGGCCAATCGCCAACGACAGGTGTTGATCCAAAAAATGCAGGATTTGATGAAAGACTACGATGTGCTCATTTCCCCAACCTTTGGTAATAAACAATTGATGGCCACCAACTTGACCGGGCACCCGGTCATCGCAATTCCAACAGGGTTAGACGATAAAAATCACCCCACGAGCATGACCTTTGTGGGCAATTTGTACGATGAAGCCAGTATTTTAGTATTGGCAAAGGCATTTCAGGAAAAAACGACGTTTGATGAAATGCACCCTCCAGGATTTTAAAGTTCTTTGGCAGGGTCCCAAAAATATTTTTGAAAATCCACAATTTGGTTGTCCTTTACCACAACACCTTCGTTTTCCAAAAGTTGTTGCATAAGATTGGTCCCGCCAAAATGATGTTTTCCGGTAAGCACCCCAATGCGGTTTACCACCCGATGAGCGGGCACATCCTTGGCAGCGGAATTGTTCATGGCCCAGCCTACCATTCGCGCACTGCGGGCAGCACCCAGATATTTTGCAATGGCCCCATACGAAGTGACCCTACCATACGGAATCTGGTTCGCCACCTCATAAACTTTTTCGAAGAAGTTTTGCGCTTCCATTTTTAACGATAAAAGATTCGGATGAGGGTGATTACCAAAAGTACAAGCATCAATGCACTCAAAATGTAGTTGGAATTCTTTGAGAACCGATTGGTCTTGGTTTCCAATTTATCAAAATAAAAAGTATACAGGTACAATACGGAAAAAGTTCCCGCTCCGGCGGCCACCACAAAAGTGGTAATGTCCTTGGCTTCAAATTTTATCCATCCGGCCTCGTTCCACATGGCATTGAGCCCGCTGTAATAAGGAATGGTCAATAAGTTTAACGCCGCCAACAAAACACCTTTGTAAAAACTGTTCTTTTTACTGACTTTCACCTCTTTCAGTTTTTGTGTTTTTTTCCGCTTGGCGGTAATAAAAAAGTAAATGGCAAAAAAGGCGAAGACCGCAATGGCAATTTTCAACAAAAGGTCAATCACCTCTGGGTTTCTATACAGAAATTTTGAGATAAAAACGGCAATATAGGCCTGTACCATAATCATGGAAGACACCCCCAGACTGAAGATGATACCGTTCAATTTTCCTTTTTCCACACTTGTTTTGGCCGCATTCATGTTAAGCAGTCCTGGCGGCACCGTAGCCATAAAGGCTGCCGAAAATGTGGCGAAGAAAAGTATAAGGATATGGGTCATTGATTAGATTATCCTAAACTGGATGTAGGTGATTGGTTTTCCAGCCTCAAGATACTGATTTTCATAGAAAGTCTGGATTTCCAAAACTTCGGAAGGGCTTCCTTCATTCTTGTATACATCATGATTGGCATACAAAATTTCATGTCCAAGTCCCTGTAAAAGCCCTAAGGTATAGCCATGCATGTATTCGCTATCGGTCTTTAAATGTACTACCCCTTCAGGCTTGAGTACCTTCTTGTATCGTTCTAAAAATACCGGATTCGTCATTCTATGTTTGGTGCGTTTGTATTTGATCTGTGGGTCTGGAAAGGTAATCCAGATTTCATCTACCTCGTTTTCCCCAAACAAATGGTCTATGAGTTCAATTTGGGTCCTAAGGAATGCCACATTATCCAGTTTTTGCTCCAAGGCCGATTTGGCCCCTCGCCAAAAACGAGCACCTTTTATATCGACTCCAATGTAGTTTTTGTCTGGGTTTCTTTGGGCCAAACCAACGGTGTACTCGCCTTTACCACACCCCAATTCCAATACAATGGGATTGTTGTTCTTAAAAAAGGATGCCCAGTTATTCTTCAACTTGAATCCTTCCAAAACTTCCTCCCGTGTGGGTTGCACCACGTTGGCAAAGGTTTCGTTCTCCTTAAACCGTTTCAGCTTGTTTTTACTTCCCACTGCTTGCGTTTTTGAGCAAAAATTTAATGTTTTGGCAAAACTAAGGAAATCTAAAAGCATTTTGGATTTTGTTTTTTTGAGGTTATGCAAAATTCAAAACGCATTCTAGTGGCTCCATTGAATTGGGGCTTGGGACATGCCACACGATGCATCCCCATTATCAATGCACTTTTGGAGCGCGGGTATCACCCTTTTATCGCTTCGGATGGAGTTGCTTTGACTCTTTTGCAAAAGGAATTTCCAGAGTTGCCTTCTTTTGAACTGCCTTCTTACAAAATCACTTATGCCGAAAAGGGAAAGAATTTCAAGATAAAAATGATTTGGGATTCACCCAAGGTGCTCAAGGCCATGGCCAAGGAAAAAAAGGCGGTTAAAAAGTTGGTCAAAGAGCATCAATTGGACGGGATTATTTCAGATAACAGGCTTGGAGTGTATTATAAAAAAGTGCCTTGTGTTTTTATCACCCATCAACTCAACGTACTTTCGGGAAACACTACGTGGATGAGTTCCCAAGCGCATCAAAAGATTATAAAAAAATTCAACGCCTGTTGGGTACCCGATGTGGAAGGCAAGCCTAATTTGACTGGAAAGTTGGGGCATTTAAAAAAGTCCAAACTCAATATCAAATATTTGGGGCCATTGAGTCGGTTTGAGAAAATGGATGTTCCCATAATTTATGATTTGATGGTCTTACTCTCTGGCCCTGAACCACAACGGACCCTTTTGGAAACGAAACTCTTGAAAGAGCTTCAGCAGTTTGAGGGAAACATTCTTTTTGTAGGTGGTAAAATTGAAGCTTCTCAGACCAAATCAGAAATCAAAACAGATAAAGGGTCTTTGTTGCACATGAATTTTATGCAATCCAACGAATTACAAACTGGATTGAACCAAAGCGCCAAGGTTTTGTGCCGATCGGGTTATACCACGGTAATGGATTTGGCCAAGTTGGAAAAAAAGGCCTTTTTTATTCCAACTCCGGGACAATATGAACAAGAATATTTGGCCAAACGGATGGAAAAACAAAATTTGGTGCCTTATTGTGATCAGAATGATTTTACGTTGGAACAATTATCCCGAATGAATGATTTTGAGGGGTTGGCTCAATTTGATTCGGAAATAGATTTTGCAGATTTGTTTACTGCTTTTTCCAAGGTGAATGAAAATTCGGAGCCTACATCTTCTTCACTTTCCACGTAGATTTTTTCGCCATGTACCTCAATAATGTGCTTTACAATGGCCAGACCCAGCCCTGAGCCACCCTCATTTCGGCTACCACTTTGGTCCACCCGATAAAACCGCTCAAAGAGTCGGGGTATGTGCTGTTTTGGGATGCCCTCCCCGTTGTCCGTTACCCGAACAATGACCTTGTTCTTGATCAAATTTTCCACGCTTACCTCAGTGGTTCCGTTGGGATGTCCATATTTGATGGAGTTTACAAGGAGATTGCTGATCACCTGTTGGATTTTTTCACGATCCGCATTTACATAAATGGGTTGGGTATACTCCATATCGAATGTTAATGTGATATCCTTTTCCGCAGCCTTCATCTCTAAAAGGTCGAACACATTTTTAACCAATTCGATGATATCAAAATCCTCACGCTCCAATTTTAGGCCACCTACTTCCAATTTGGTGATCAAATCCAAATCTTTTACAATGTAAATCAACCGTTCCACTCCTTTATTGGCTCGCTCCAAGTACTTTTTCCGGAGCTTTTTATCCTTCATGGCGCCATCTAGAAGCGTAAGGATATACCCCTGCACGGTAAAAAGAGGTGTTTTCAATTCATGCGACACATTCCCCAAGAAGTCTTTTCGATATTCCTCCCGAATTTTCAGGGTATCAATCTCGATTTTCTTCCCTTCCGCAAATTTTTCAATCTCTTGGGTAAGGGTCTTCATGTCTGTTGTTACCGGTTTTGAGGAGAAAGTGGATGATTCCAATAGCGAAACATCGTCATATATTTTTTTGATTCGGCGGTAAATAAAACGTTCCACCCTAATTTGGAGGATAATAAAGCACACCGCAAAACAAATCAAAGCAAACAGGATGGTATAGGGCCAGTTCATTCTTTCTTCCTCAATAAGAAAGACCACAAACAGTCCCGTTAAAAACGCAGCAATGAGAAGGGAAGACCTAAAGGCAAATTTATAGGATTTCCTTAGTTGAATGGCCATTACAGAACAAACTTATACCCTACGCCCTTAACAGTTTTAAAGTGATGGTCCCCAATTTTTTCGCGCAGTTTTCTGATATGTACATCGATGGTACGGCCACCGACCACTACTTCATTTCCCCAAACTTTATCAAGAATCACTTCTCTCTTGAACACTTTGCTGGGTTTTGAGGTAAGTAAGGATAATAGTTCAAATTCTTTTCTAGGGAGCACAATTTCTTCCCCATCATTAATGATCTTGTACTCTTCTCGGTTTATGACAATGTTTCCAACTTTGACGATATCCTCTACTTCCTTCTTTTCTTCCTTCAATCTTCGCAACAAGGCCTTCACCTTACTTACCAAAACCTTTGGTTTTATGGGTTTGGTGATATAGTCATCAGCACCAGCATCAAACCCGGCCACTTGCGAATAGTCTTCCCCGCGGGCGGTTAAAAAGGTAATGATTGTGTTTTCCAATCCAGGGGTGTTTCGAATCTGCTCACAAGCTTCAATACCATCCATTTCGGGCATCATTACATCAAGGATAATCAAATGCGGTATTTTTTTCTTGGCTTTGGCCACGCCTTCAGCACCATTTTTGGCGGTAAAGACCTCATACCCTTCTGCAGACAGATTATAGCTTACAATCTCCAGAATATCAGGTTCATCGTCTACAAGTAAAATCTTAATGTCCTTGGTTTTCATGGGATGGTATTTCTAAGTTAAACGCCCAAATGTAAAGATAATACTATAACGGGATATATGCTTAACATTCATTTAATCTCATAACATTATTGTAACGGTTTTCAAATAAACACTTAACACACAGCTAACATCGCTTTTACAGCCTGTGGCGTTCTTTGCGCCAAATACTTACCTGATAATGAAATATTTTTTATTGATTTTAACCCTTGCAGTAACAATGCAAGCGGCAGCACAGGATACCACGGGAAGCATCGTAGGTAAACTGACTGACAGAGAGCTAAATGATGAACCTTTAGCCTTTGCCAATGTCCTTATAAAAGGGACAACAAACGGAACAACCTCAGATTTTGATGGGTTGTATGAAATTCCAAATGTAGAACCAGGAGTGTACACGTTGAGCTTTAGTTATTTAGGGTACGAAACCGTTGAAATTCCAAATGTAGAAGTAGTAGCCGGTAAAGTAACCAGTGTTAATGTACCCATGAGTGCGTCTACGGGGCTGGCTTTAGATGAAGTTGTAGTTACAACCGTTGCTAGAAAAGACTCAGAAATTGCATTGCTTTTGGACCAAAAAAGAACTGTGACTTTAGAAACTTCTATAGGCGCTCAGGAATTGGCTAGAAAAGGAGCAAGTGATGCCGCTACGGCCGTTACCAAGGTTACTGGAATTTCTAGGGAAGAAGGTTCCAACAATGTATATGTGCGAGGTTTGGGGGATCGTTTCAACATTACAACCTTAAACGGACTTCCGTTACCATCCAACAATACAGCTAAAAAGAATATAGACCTAAGCTTGTTTGGTACCAGCATCATTGAATCCATTGGAATTGACAAGACCTATAATGCGCAAAACTATGGTGACTTTGGCGGTGCTAACATCAACATTGTATCTAGAAATTATACCGGTTCCGGTTTCTTGGAACTTGGTGTTGGTTCTGGTGTAAATACAGAAGCCATTGGTGTTGATGATTTCTACTTATTCGATGGGCCTAATTTTTCTGGTTTTTATGACAAATCCATTCCCAACGGTGCATTCAACAATAGTTTTGATACCAGTTGGGATCGCGAAACACGTAGCACACCCATAAATTCCAATGTTTCACTTAAAGGAGGTGACACTTTTAACCTTGGTGAAAACTCCAGATTGAACTTTTTTGCCGTTGGTTCCTTCAGCAACGGAAATTCATATAGAGAAGGGGTCAATAGAGGTGCTCCTAACTTGGGAACTGGATTGCCCAATTCGGATTTTGATTATCAAAAATACAGCTATCAAACAGCCACTACCTTAATGGGTAATGTTGGACTTCGTTTGGGCAATGCAAATGATATTAAGTACAACTTTTTGCTGCTGAACAACAGTGAGCAAAAGCACGAAGAGTTCTATGGGATTCTAGACCGGGAAGATGACGCTCCAAATGGAGGTGGTTTCATTCAACGTAACACTTTTGACAAGACCTTGCTCCTTGTTCACCAACTTTTGGGAAGTCATGATTTAAGCGAGCGTTTCGAGGTGAACTGGGGCATGGGGTACAACTTTGTTCAAAATCTGATTCCAGACCGTCGTCAAAATATCCTATTGCCCTATAGCAATAATGATCCTGAAGGGCCTAAGTCCTTTAGGCTTGTTTCTGCCGCATCAGCAAACCATAGGTTCTTTCAAGAATTGGAAGAAGAGGAGGTTTCAGCCAATTTGTCCACGTCATTTAAGTTCAAAAAAAATGAGGATGATGGATTTGATGGAAAGTTTACTGTAGGCTACAACGGACGTTTTAAAAATGTTGATTTTGACGCTACCCAATTTAACTATCAAATCTTAAATGTAGCCAACCAACCGTTCGTGGACCCCTATAACATTGATGCATATTTTGATGAGTATGGGCCAGATTCAGGTTTTTGGCAAATCAGGACCTTTAGGGGGACTGCTTCCACTGAAGGAGCGCTTGACCCCCAGACCTATGGAGGTGAACAACAAATCAATGCCGGGTATGTAACCTTAGAATACAAGTTCACTCCAAAATTCACGTTGTTTGCTGGGGCTCGGGGAGAGCAAATTAACCAAACCATTGAATGGAGCACCGTAATTCAAGGCGATGACAGCAATGAGTTGGACACTTTTGAGTTTTTGCCTTCGTTGGCACTGAAATATGAGTTGAACGAAAAGCAAAACCTACGATTTGCAGCTAGTAAAACCTATACGTTACCTCAATTTAAGGAAAGGGCTCCCTTCCTTTTCCAGGAAGAAATAAACCAAGATACACAAGGTAATCCTGCTTTGCAGAATTCCACCAATTACAATTTCGACCTAAGATGGGAATTGTTCCCAACATCCAGTGAATTGGTATCCTTGGCTGTCTTCGGAAAGTACATTGAGAACCCCATCAACACATTCTTGGTTGTATCAGCAGCCAACAACTTAAGCTATGCAAATACAGGCGACAATGCCAGAGCTTTTGGTGCTGAGTTGGAAGTAAAATTGGACATACTAGAAACTGAAAGAGAAACTCCGGAAAGTATCCTAACCAATAGACTTTCAATCGGGGGTAATGTTTCCTACTTGAATACCAGTCAAGAATTGGATTACCAAAAAGTTTCGGACGAAACCATTTTTGCAGCGGCTTTTACCAATACAAAAGCACCATTGCAAGGCGCATCTGACTTTATATTCAATACTGATGCAACCTATTATACCGAGTTTTCCGAAAACAAAAATTTAAGGACAACACTAGCGGCAAACTACTTCTCAGACCGAATCTACGCTTTGGGAAGCACCGGTAGAGGACATTTGGTAGACAAAGGTTTTGTAACCCTGGATTGGATTACCGCTGTGGAACTTGGAGAACACTTTGGCCTTGGGTTGAACATGAGAAACCTGCTAAACCCAACTGTGGAAAGGGTAAACGAAAATGCAGAAGGAGATTTGGATACGGAAAACCCCGCTATTCCAGGCTTCTTGGAAGATGGTCCGGTTACAGCTTTATCCTTTAAAAAAGGAGTTGATTTCAGCCTTTCCTTAACCTATAAATTCTAAAACTGATCAATTAATAATAAATGTAAATCTGAATCTTTTAAATCTAAAACTATAATTATGAAAAAATCACTTTTCAAATTTTTGCTGAGCTTTGCTGCAATGGCTTTTATAGTCTCTTGTAGTAGTGACGATAATAACCCTGATCCAGGTCCCGTCGCTACATGTTCCGACAACATTCAAAACGGTGACGAAACCGGTGTTGACTGTGGAGGATCCTGTGGCGCTTGTGAAGAGCCTCCAGTTGAACTCTCTGGTGACGTAACTGAAGACACTGAGTTGGATGCTTCCAACGAATACACCCTAACAGGTGCCTATATTGTTAAAGCTGGTGCTTCCTTGACCATTCCTGCTGGTACCGAAATTAGAGCTTCTGGTGGAACTGCTGCTTTTATCGGTGTTGAAAGAGGTGCACAAATCTTTATCAATGGTACAGCTGCTGCTCCTGTTATTATGACTTCTGATGCTTCCAGTCCTGCTCCAGGTGACTGGGGTGGATTGGTAATCGCTGGTGATGCGCCAACCAACAAAGGAGAAGATGTGCTTTCTGAAGTAGGTGACCTTACTTACGGTGGTTCAACTGCTGATGACGATTCTGGTTCCATTACCTACCTACGAGTAGAGTACACTGGTGCCACGTTCTCCAACGACAAAGAGTTCAACGGAGTTTCCTTGTTCGGTGTTGGTTCTGGTACTACTTTCGAGTATGTTCAGTCCTACAACGGTGGTGATGATGGTATTGAGTTCTTCGGAGGAACTGTAAGTGGTAACTACTTGGTATCTATTGGAAGTGGTGATGATTCCATCGACTTTGCTGACGGATGGACCGGAACGGGTAGCAACTGGTATATTGCCGGTGGTGCCAAAGCTGGTATTGAAGGCTCCAACAACGGAGACAATGGTGATGCCACTCCTGTTACTACTACTACTTTAAGCAATATCACTGTGGTTGGCCCAGTTACTGAAGGTGCCCTTTTCTTTAAAGAAGGCGGTGGTAACTTTAGCATTGACAACTTCTACGCCTCTGGAGTAGATCTAGGAGTTAAAGTTACCGATACTGATGCTCCTGCTGGAGTTCGTATAGAAGGTGGTGATTTGACTATCACCAACATTCAGTTTGCTGATACTGAAGCTGGCTTCGCAGTAACAGATTACGCTGGTATGAACCAGGCATTCTATACTGAAGGTATCGCCACAGGTGCTGGTAATGGTGCTGCTTCTCCTGATTGGGCTTCTGGTTGGACCACAGGTCTAGACAATAGCGGCTCTACAACTGAAAATTTGGCCGGTGAAGTAACTGGTGATGTGGAATTGGATGCTTCTATTGAATATTTCTTAACTAGCGGATTTATCGTAAAAGAAGGTGGTTCCTTGACCATCCCTGCTGGTACCGTAATCAAAGCTTCTGGTGGAACTGCTGCTTTCATCGGTGTTGAAAGAGGTGCGCAAATCTTTATCAATGGTACTTCTGATGCTCCTGTTGTTATGACTTCTTCTAGTGAAACTCCTGCTCAAGGTGACTGGGGTGGATTGGTCATCGCGGGTGATGCTCCAACCAACAAAGGTGTGGATGTAACTACGGAGGTAGGTGATCTTACCTATGGTGGTGCTACTGCTGATGATGATTCTGGTTCTATCACTTACCTTAGAGTAGAATACACTGGTGCCACGTTCTCCAACGACAAAGAGTTCAACGGAGTTTCCTTGTTCGGTGTTGGTTCTGGTACTACTTTCGAGTATGTTCAATCTTACAACGGTGGTGATGATGGTATCGAGTTCTTCGGAGGTACGGTAGACGGAAATTACTTAGTATCTATTGGCAGTGGAGACGACTCCATCGACTTTGCTGACGGATGGAACGGTAACGGTAGCAACTGGTATATTGCCGGTGGTGCCAAAGCTGGTATTGAAGGTTCCAATAACGGTGATGACGGTGATGCCACTCCGGTGACCACTACTACGTTGAGCAACATTACTGTAGTTGGTCCTGTTACTGAAGGTGCCTTATTCTTTAAAGAAGGAGGCGGTAACTTTACCATTACCAACTTCTACACCAGTGGTGTTGATTTAGGAATCAATGTAACTGGAACTGATGCCGAAGCTGCTGTTCGTATTGAAGCTGATGCTTTGTCCATTGATCCAATTCAATTTGATGCTCCTGCAATGGGCTTCTTGAACACCAACTATGCTGGATTGAACTTGGATTTCTTTGTTGTAGGTGACAATACAGGTGCCGGTGCCGGTGCTGCGCAACCCGATTGGGCCGCAGATTGGACCGTAGGTATCGAGTAGAAATCGAAAGAATTACGCGATAGTAAATTAAAGAGCTCCCGATAATTCGGGGGCTTTTTTAATTATTCGTCAATTCAAACTGCCTTTTCGTCAAACTGCACACCATCACTTTCATATTTTTATATCTTTGTGGCATAGCCTTTGTTATCAATACCTTATGAAGCACTTTTACCTTGTCATTTTCTTTTTTGTCTGTGCCCTTGGTTTTTCGCAAGAAAGTACCTCTAGCTCAGATATTGACGGGTTTAAGTTGTATCCCAACCCCGTTACGCAAGGCAAGGTTTTTATTGAAACCACCGATAATGCCCCCAAACAAATTCTCATTTTTGATGTTTTGGGCACACAAGTCCTTAAAACCACCATTTTGGGCAAGGAACTCAACCTCTCCCGTTTGGACAAAGGCGTCTATATTCTTAGGGTTTTTGAAGCTAATAAAGTGGCCACTAGAAAGCTTATTGTCAAGTAGTTTGCCCTTTTTAGGCCTTTCTTCCACACCATAAACCACACTTTTCCCACTTTTACCTACATATTTTTCTATTTCACAACATTTTATAGTCCCTGAGCAAAGGTTAGTCTATTTTTACCATGCACATGATCCCAAATCAGCTTACATGAAGAAATTCTACTTTGTTCTTATTATGGCTTTACCTCTTTTATCTTATGGTCAAGAGTTGGTCAGTGTAAATACTGAACCTGTACAAGAGCTAAAGGGTTTTAAAATGTACCCTAATCCTGCTTATGGTGAGGAAATCTATATCACCACCGAAACCAATGGCAATAAACAAATCAAAATCTATGACGTTTTTGGGGAAGTGGTTCTAACGGATAGAATCTCAACCAATACCTTAGATATTTCTAGATTGGTCCCCGGGGTCTATGTGCTCCAAGTTACCGAACAAAAAAAGACCATGACCCGAAAACTGGTCGTCAAATAACAACCATGATGTTTTAAAAAGTCCTTCTGCAGAAGGACTTTTTTTTGGGTACTTTTATACCCCAATGGACAGCATGGATATTCAACGGATTTTTTCCATTTCAAATCCCAAGGAATTTGAGGAGGTAACATTACAAACCTTCCAATTCCAATACAAAAACAATCCCGTCTACAAAACCTATTGCGACCACTTGAAAAAATCACCTTCAAATGTGGCCAACACTACAGAAATTCCGTTTCTTCCCATCGAATTTTTTAAAACACAACTGATAACCTCCACCCATAAAAAGGCCGAAACCATTTTTGAAAGTAGTGGCACTACCCAAACATCGGTAAGTAAGCATTATGTTCCTTACCTCAAGATATATGAGCAAAGCTTTCTTGAAGGTTTTACCAAATTCTACGGCGCTGTTGAGGACTATTGTATCTTGGCCCTATTACCTTCTTATTTGGAACGTGAAGGTTCTTCATTGGTTTATATGGTAAATGAACTGGTTTCCCGATCCAATCATCCAGATAGCGGTTTTTATCTCTATAATTTGGAAGAGTTGCACCAAAAGCTCATCGCTTTGGAAAAAAGCCAAACCAAAACACTATTGATCGGAGTTTCTTTTGCCCTACTGGATTTGGCTGAACTAGCTCCCATTTCGCTAAAAAATACCATCATCATGGAAACCGGAGGGATGAAAGGCCGTCGTAAGGAACTGATTAGGGAAGAATTGCACCAAATTTTGAAAGAAAGCTTCAACTTACCCAAAATACATTCAGAGTATGGTATGACAGAGCTGCTCTCCCAAGCTTATTCCCAGGGAGATGGAATTTTTAAAACTCCACCGTGGATGAAAATCATTACGCGCGACACCGAAGACCCTCTCTCGCTTCAATCCCATGGTAAAACTGGCGGAATCAATATCATTGACCTGGCCAACGTCTATTCTTGTTCCTTTATCGCTACCCAGGATTTAGGCAAAACCTTTTCTGACGGCTCATTTGAAATTATGGGCCGGTTTGACAATTCGGACATTAGAGGGTGTAATCTCATGGTATTTTAGCCAAAAATCATCGGATTCTTTCCATTTGCACAATTAAATGGCCCTGTTATCATAGGTAATCATAACAATAAGTAGACTTATCCGTATTTTCATTGGATAACCAAACAAACATAAATATGGATAGAAATGCATTTCTAAAACGAGGAGCTCTGTCGGCAGCGGCTTTGGCTTCGTTACCGGCATTTGCCCATTTTTCGCCAAAAAGTGAAAAAGATGGCAAAACGCTTAATCCTAAAATCGTTCGAGATGGAGAAGGTAGAAAAGTAAATGTCATTGGTGATCAGCAAACCTTCAAATTAACAAGTGAAGATACCAACGGCCTTTTTACACTAATTGAGGAAGTCAATCCGCCTGGAACCATGATTCCGCCCCATGTACACACCAACGAGGATGAAATCTTTAAAGTATTGGAAGGAGAACTCGAGGTAACTGTCGGTGAGGAAACCACTATTTTAAAAGCGGGTGATCTGGCCTTTGCCCCCAGGAATGTGCCCCATACTTGGAAAGTGGTTGGTGATCAAGATTGCAAAACCATTTTGAGCGTTTTCCCCGCAGGTCTGGAGAACATGTTCGCCGAATTGGGAGAACTCCCTCCGGGACCACCAGACTTTCCAAAAGTGGCCGAAATTTGTGGTCGATATGGAATTACTTTTATCTCATAAAAAAAAAAGCCATCTTAAAAAGATGGCTTTTTTTCTATTCCACAACCAAAACAAAATAGTTTTTCTTGCCCCGCTGCAGCAAAACAAACTTGTTGTTGATTAAATCGTCTTCTGTGATCAAATAATCTTCTTTAACTTTTTCCTTGTTCACCGAAATGGAATTCTGCTTTAATTCCCTACGGGCCTCACCATTAGATCCCAAGAAATTGGTCTTTGCCGCCAAAGCCCCAATCATATCCAATCCAGGAGTCAACTCGCTTTTAGAAATTTGGGCTTGTGGCACACCCTCAAACACATCCAAAAAGGTCTTTTCGTTCAATTGTTTTAAATCAGCAGAAGTCGATTTTCCAAAAAGAATTTCACTGGCCTTTATAGCATTTTCCAAATCCTCCTTGGAATGTACCATAGTGGTAATTTCTTCGGCCAATTTCTTTTGAAGTGTTCGTAAATGTGGTGCTTCCTTGTGCTCAGCCACCAAACTTTCAATCTCTTCTTTTCCTAGAAAAGTAAATATCTTAATGTATTTTTCCGCATCCTCATCGGAAGTGTTCAACCAATACTGGTAAAATTTATACGGTGAGGTACGTTCGGCATCCAACCATACGTTTCCGCCCTCGGTCTTGCCAAATTTTGTCCCATCGGCCTTGGTAATTAAAGGGCAGGTCAACGCAAACCCCTTTCCGCCCCCTATCCTACGGATAAGCTCGGTTCCTGTGGTGATGTTTCCCCATTGGTCACTACCTCCCATTTGCAAGGTACAATCATGGTTTTGGTAGAGGTACAGAAAGTCATAGCCCTGCACTAATTGATAGGTAAATTCAGTAAAGGACATGCCTTCCTTGGCGTCCGAAGACAATCTTTTCTTCACAGAATCCTTGGCCATCATATAGTTTACCGTAATGTGTTTCCCCACATCACGAATGAATTCCAAGAACGAAAAATCCTTCATCCAGTCATAATTGTTCACCAGAACCGCAGCATTATCAGCATCACTTTCAAAATCCAAAAAACGGCTCAACTGCCCTTTTATAGCCTCTTGGTTGTGCCGGAGGGTCTTTTCATCCAAAAGATTCCGTTCGGCGGATTTCCCGGAGGGATCCCCAATCATTCCCGTTGCACCACCCACCAGAGCAAACGGTTTATGCCCTGCCAATTGAAAGTGTTTCAACATCATTACACTCACCAAGTGTCCAATATGAAGGGAATCTGCGGTAGGATCAATGCCCACATAAGCGGCACGCATCCCTTCCATAAGGTGTTCCTCGGCCCCAGGCATTACATCATGGACCATTCCCCTCCATTGCAGTTCTTGAACAAAATTCTTCGTCATGGTTGTCTTTTAGAATAGCTGCAAATATAAAATGAAGTTGGCACTTCGCTGAATAAATCCGATACAAATAGGTACTTTTATCGCATGATATTGGTCACCGGAGGCACTGGATTGATTGGTTCGCACCTACTGTTCCATTTGGTTAAATATGGAGAAACAGTGAGGGCAACCTACAGAGATAGAGACACCCTTAATAAAGTTACCAAAGTTTTTGGGTACTATTCCGACAAGCCTTCAGATTTAATGGCCCGTATTGACTGGATTCAGGCCGATATCACCAACATTGGTGAACTCGAAGCTTCTTTTAAGAATGTAAACTACGTTTACCATTGTGCTGCCCTCATTTCCTTTGATCCCAAACGATACAAAGACTTAACCAAAATAAATGTAGAGGGAACGGCCAATGTGGCCAACCTCTGTTTGAAACATGGTATAAAAAAGTTATGCTATGTAAGTTCCATTGCGGCCATTGGCCCAAGTGTTAATGGAAATGTGGTAACGGAAGAAAATGAGTGGAGCGATACCCACGCATCGGTCTACGGAATTACAAAGCATGATGCGGAACTGGAAGTCTGGAGGGCCTCACAAGAGGGATTAAGCGTAGTGATTGTTAATCCAGGGGTAGTCATTGGTCCCGGGTTCTGGAAATCTGGAAGTGGTTCATTTTTTACCTATGCCGCAAAGGGCAAAAAATCCTTTATTCCCGGTGGCACTGGTTTTGTAACAGTAAATGACGTGGTTACTGCCATGACAACCTTAATGGCATCCCATATTGCCCAAGAGCAGTTTATCATGGTCAGCCAGAAT
This sequence comes from Bacteroidia bacterium, assembly GCA_030427985.1. GTDB lineage: Bacteria > Bacteroidota > Bacteroidia > Flavobacteriales > Flavobacteriaceae > Flagellimonas. The sequence continues at coordinate 42,389 of JAUIBH010000002.1, forward strand.
CTGACCTATGGAGAACTATTCCAAAAAATAGCTCCAAAATTGGGCGTTGCACCTCCCTCCAAAAAAATATCCTTCTGGATGCTGGAACTATTTTGGCGGTTGGATTGGTTACGAAGCAACTTACGTGGTAAAAGAAGAAGACTCACCAAAACAATGGCCAAGGGACTCTACAAACAAGAAGTCTACAGCAGCGAAAAATTGAGGAAGACCCTAGATTTTACCTTCGAGGATTTGGACGCTGCGATTGCTTTTTGCTGTGCCAAATTTAAGGAATAACCGAATCCTTTTCTTTTTTCAACGCTTGGATGGAATCCTTTCTATGCGTCTGTGCTTTCCGAATACTATCATTTCGTTTTTTGGTCATTGCTTCCAAAGCATTTGACCGCTTTTCAAGCAGACCTTCCACATCTTCGTACATGGATTGGTATTCCAGAGGAACAGAAGCATAGTACAAATCACTTTGGGCAAACTGGACACTATCTATATCATATTTTTCGTAAAGAAACTCCATAATGTCAATTCCAGTTTTGTTGAAATCACTTGAGAATGCCGATTTGGTGGAATTCAAAAGGGCCAAATCATAGAGGATATGGGTCATTTTTTCTTTGGGAATGAGGTTTTCGGGTTCTTCCACCACTTTTTCTCCACAAGAAAGAAACAACACTCCAAAAAAGAAAAGAACAATCTTTTTCATAGTTCACCGATTGAATGTAAGTCGTTTTGCATTCTTCTTTTCTGAAAAATTTCCATGGTCATACGCCAAATGTCCGTTGACAAAGGTTCTTACTACTTTAGAATCAAAAGTAACACCTTCAAAAGGAGACCACCCACATTTATAGAAAATATTGGCTTTTTTAACCTCTTCTTTGGAGTTTCTATTCACTTGGACCAAATCGGCATAATAGCCTTCCTTAATATAGCCCCTGCGGTCAATATCAAACAGTTTTGCGGGATTGTGGCACATTTTCTCCACCATCTTTTCCAAACTGATCAAACCTTCTTTCTCTTTTTGGAGCATGGCCAACAAAGCATGTTGTACCAAGGGTCCTCCAGAAGGTGCTTTGGTATAAGGATTTTTCTTTTCGTCCAAGGTATGTGGTGCATGATCGGTGGCCACCACATCAATGCGGTCATCCAAAAGGGCATTCCACAATTTTTCCCGATCTGTTTTGGTCTTAACTGCGGGATTCCATTTGATCAAAGTGCCTTTTTCGGCATAATCTTCATTTGAAAACCACAAATGGTGGATACACACCTCAGCGGTAATTTTCTTTTCTTCCAACGGAATATTATTGGTGAACAAATCCGTCTCAATTCCTGTGGAAACGTGGAACACGTGCAATCTTGCTCCTGTTCTTTTGGCCAAGGCTATGGCTTTGGAGGAAGACAGATAACAGGCCTGTTCACTCCGAATTATGGGATGAAGTTCAATCGGAATGTCATCCCCATACATGTCTTGGTATTTGGCCATATTGGCACGGATGGTGCCTTCGTCCTCGCAATGGGCCGAAATCACCATTTCGGTATTGCTGAAAATCTTTTCCAAGACAGCCTCATCATCCACCAACATATTTCCCGTTGAAGAACCCAAGAACAGTTTTACCCCGGAACATGCATTTTTGTCCAACCGCTTCATTTCTTCCAAATTATCGTTGGTGCCCCCAAAAAGAAAGGAATAATTGGCTGAAGCATCTCTCGCGGCAATGGCAAATTTCTCTTCCAACTTTTCAATAGTAGTGGTCTGCGGAACGGTGTTGGGCTGTTCCATAAAAGTGGTGATTCCACCAGCTATGGCCGCCTTACTTTCTGTGGCAATGGTGCCTTTATGCGTGAGGCCAGGTTCTCTAAAATGCACTTGGTCATCAATAATTCCGGGAAGCAATAGGTCTCCTTCTAAATCAATGACATGGGCATTCGCATCAGAAATGTCAGTGTCTATTCGGACAATAAAATCCCCATCCAACAGCATATCGGTTTCAAATATGCTGTTCTCATTGACCACTTTGGCATTTTTTAACAGTGTTCTCGACATTTCTAAAAACTCTTTTTGAAAAATATACTTCTAAACTTCATGGCAATGACCCCAAAAATGGCTTCTCGGATGATGGCGGAGTTCATTTTTGATTTCCCATTGACCCGATCTGTAAAAATGATGGATACTTCCTCTATCTTGAATTTTTTGAGATAGGCCCTGTACTTCATTTCAATCTGAAAGGCGTATCCAATAAATCGGACGTTGTCCAGATTGATGGTCTCCAAAACCTTTCGCTTATAGCAAATAAATCCTGCCGTTGGGTCGTGCACCTTCATTCCAGTAATGAATTTTACGTAAAAGGATGCTCCGTAGGACAACAAAATTCGAAATAAAGGCCAGTTGACCACATTCACCCCTTTTTTGTATCGGGAACCTATGGCCACATCGGCACCATTAAGGCAGGCCCGGTGCAATCGGGATAGGTCTGCGGGACGGTGCGAAAAATCGGCATCCATTTCAAAGATGTACTCGTATCCCTTTTCCAAGGCCCATTTAAATCCATGGATATAGGCCGTTCCCAAACCAGATTTTTCTTTCCGAACCTCAAGGAACAACCTGTCGGGAAATTCCTGTTGTAAAGACCGGACTGCATCAGCAGTACCATCTGGTGAATTGTCATCCACCACCAGAACATGAAAGTCTTTCTTGAGATCAAAAACCGTCTTTGTTATGGCTTCAATGTTTTCAATTTCATTGAAAGTGGGAATAATGACCAAGCCGTCTGCCATTCGTACTGGATTAGAAGGCAAAAATACGGTTTTCTATTTAGCTCCAATATGTTCCTTGGCACACGCACACCCTGTTGGGCAATATTTGTAACTTTGCGCCATCTAAAACCCATTTGATGACCCAAAAGTTTCCCAAGCTTTTTCTTTTTCTTCTTGCGTTCATCTTTATCCTGAACCTTGTTCAAAGTTATTTTACGGAGCTTATTTATGATGAGGCCTACTACTGGTATTACGCCCAAAATATGGCTTGGGGTTATTTTGACCATCCTCCCATGGTGGCTTTTTTGATCAAAATCAGTAGTTTTTTGTTTGATGGGGAACTTGGAGTGCGTTTTATGAGCTCTGTACTCTCCGCGGGCACCTATCTTATTCTTTGGTCACTTGTAGATAACCCCAAGAAAAAGGACTATGTCATTCATTTCTTTCTATTGGTATTTTCCTTTACGTTGATGAACGCCTATGGCTTTTTAACCTTGCCCGACACCGCATTGCTCTTCTTCACGGCACTGTTTCTGTGGTTGTACAAACGCTTTTTGAAGGGGCCTTCACTGGGCATCACCATTTTTCTAGGATTGACGATGGCCGCCCTAATGTACAGTAAGTACCATGCTGTCTTAGTGATTCTCTTTGTTTTTCTATCCAATAGAAAGCTCATTACCAACAAAAAAGCATGGCTTGCGGTGATTTTGGCACTGATTTGTTACACACCACACTTTGTGTGGCTCTATCAAAACGATTTTCTTTCGATTACCTTCCATTTGTACGAACGGCCAAACCAAGCCTATAAGTTTGATGAGTTTACCCTGGGCTTTTTCTTTAACAATATTGTGATTATTGGCCTTTTGTTTTACTGGGTTTATAGTGCCTTTTTCAAATTTAAAACGACCGATACCTTTTCAAAAGCCTTACGTTATTTGGTTTATGGAATATTGATTTTCTTTTTTATCTCCAGTTTTAACCGAAGGGTGCAGGCACAATGGACCATCGCTATTTCCATTCCCTTGGCCATTATTGCTTTCAACTATATTTTGGAACATGCCAAAAGCAGAAAATGGGTGTACCGTATAGGTTTGGTGAGCTTGGTATTGCTTTTATATGCCCGGGCTTGGTTGGTTTACGAACCTTTGTTTCCCATGATCTACGAAACCCACGGCAATAAGGAGTGGGTAGCTGACCTCACCCAAAAAGCAGGTGGAGTTCCCATTGTTTTTGAAAATTCGTACCGGCGTGCTTCCATGTATCAGTTTTATTCAGGCGTTCCAGCCATATCCCTGAACAATTACATGTACCGAAAAAATCAATACTCCATTGATAATTCTGAAGAACGGGTACGAGGCAAAAAAGTCCTGTATGTTCCAGTAGCTGCAAATAGTGGCGATATTAATTACATGCATTTGGACAGTACGGTCTTTTATGGAAATTTTATAGCCGATTTTCAATCGTACCGAAAGTTAAAATGCATTGTAGAAAAATCTAAGTCAGGGATTGAACATTCGTTGAAAGTATATAATCCGTATGAGTTTAACATTCCCTTGGAAAACCTGAAATACACCATATCATATTCCAATGAACATAAACAAGTAAAGGACATGCAATCCCTGAAGGTAAAAACCGTTTATCCAGAAAACCGCTTTTTAAAAGCCAAGGATACGGTTTTTTATACCTTTGAACTACCGTTGCCAAAAATGGAAAATCCGGGGTATTTTAGAATTGGAATTTCGGAAAATGGATTATTGCCCGGGCTCAATGGAAAACCAATCAAAATAACAGAATGAACCCAATAGAAAAAGCTGTTTATTCACTGGACTGGATGACCCTGGTCCTGTTTATAAGCCTCATAATCTTTGCGTTGGGAAAATACCTGTACCACAATAAATTCCTCAATTTCATCATACTTCCGTTCAACAATAAATATGTGCTGCTGCACAATAAAAAGGGACAACTGTTCAATTGGTTCCACATCCTTCTTACCATTTTCCAAGTCATAAATCTTGCTTTTTTTATTTTCTTGTCATTAAAAACTTTTGATGCCTTGCCAAGCGAAAACTACCAAAACGTTTTTTTTACAATCTTGGCTTTTTTGGCACTCTTTCAGGTTGCAAAATTGATCTTGCAATTTATCAAAGGATTTGTTTTTAACACCCAAGGACTGATATCGGAACTGATCTTCTCCAAAATCTCCTATCTCAACCATAGCAGTATTATTTTATGTATCAGTAATGTTGTTTTGGTGTACATTTTCAAGGATTCAAAAATCATAATATACACCACAATAATCTTAATTTTATTGGTTAATGGCATAGGGGTGATAAAGCTGTTGAAGAACTATCAAAAAGCTATGTTTCCGTATTTTGTGTATTTTATTTTGTACCTTTGCACACTCGAAATTGCGCCCTTGGTGATAATTGGAAGCTATCTAAAAGATTGAAAATTTATGAAAGTAAAAACAATTTTGGTTTCCCAACCAGAACCTAAAGTCGAAAATTCCCCCTATTCAAGATTGATCGAGAAAGAAAAGGTTAAAGTGGATTTTAGACCTTTTATCCATGTTGAGGGGGTTGAGGCCAAGAGTGTGAGGCAGCAAAAAATCGACTTGAACAATTTTACGGCGATTATCTTGACCAGCAGGAATTCTGTGGATCATTTTTTTAGGATTGCCGAGGAAATGCGCTTTAAGGTCCCGGACACCATGAAATACTTTTGCCAGTCCGAGGCCGTTGCCTACTACTTGCAAAAATATGTAGTGTACAGAAAACGTAAGATCTATGTGGGAAAACGAACTTTTAACGAGTTGATCCCCTTGATCAAAAAGTACAAGGACGAAAAATTCCTTTTACCCTCATCTGATGCCTTGAAGGCCACCGTGCCCCAAGCTTTGGATGAAATCAACGTTGACTGGAAACGCGGTGTATTTTACAAGACGGTCATCAGTGACCTATCGGACCTTAGAAACGTGTATTACGACATATTGGTTTTCTTTAGTCCTTCTGGAATTGAATCGCTATTGAAGAATTTCCCGGATTTTGAACAGAAAGATACTAGGATTGCCGTTTTTGGCAACAGTACCGTAAAAGCAGCTACGGAAGCCGGACTTCGCATAGACATTCAGGCGCCAACACCGGAAACACCATCCATGACAATGGCCCTACAGAAGTACATTACCAGTGTGAACAAGTAAGTTACTTTATTGGAAAAAATCAACGCCCCCGATTTGCATCGGGGGCGTTTTGTTTTTAAAAAGCGTAACGTTGAGGTCCTCCCCTTCGGATTTCCTCACTGGCGTAGGCCTCAAACTTCTTAAAGTTCTCCCGAAACGCGTTGGTCAATTTAAATGCGGTTGTATAATAGGCCTCATCATTGTTCCAAGTAGCCCGTGGACTCAAGACACTTGTGGGTACTCCAGGACATTCCCTAGGTTGTGCCACACCAAAAACGGAATGAATATGGTACTTGTCATAGCTGTACAGTCCCAATTCCCCGCTAAGGGCAGCACTGATCATGGCTCGAGTATATTTTAGTTTCATACGGGTTCCAACACCATAAGGTCCGCCTGTCCACCCCGTATTGATCAACCAAACATCCACACCAGACTCTTTCATTTTCCGACTTAACATTTCGGCATATTTTGCAGGGTGCAATGGCATAAAAGGAGCCCCAAAACAGGCCGAAAACGAGGGTTGAGGCTCAACCACACCAGCTTCAGTGCCTGCAACCTTGGCCGTATACCCCGAAATAAAATGGTACGCCGCCTGTGCTGGTGTAAGCTTGGAAATGGGGGGCAACACCCCAAAGGCGTCCGCTGTAAGAAAAAAGATATTCTTTACATTTTTTCCAATAGAGGGCTCCTGAATGTTATCAATATGATAAATAGGATAACTAACCCTAGTATTTTGGGTGATGGAAGTGTCTGAAAAATCAACCACACCCGCATCATCCATAATTACATTCTCCAAGATAGCTCCCTTTTTAATGGCTCCATAAATTTCAGGTTCGTTCTCTTCAGATAGGTCTATGACTTTGGCATAACACCCTCCTTCAAAGTTAAAAACGGTATTGTCCGGAGTCCAGCCATGCTCATCATCACCAATCAATTTTCTATCGGGATCGGTGGAAAGTGTAGTTTTTCCTGTTCCTGAAAGTCCAAAGAAAATGGCAGTATCACCATCTTCCCCCACATTGGCAGAGCAGTGCATGGGCAGCGTATTTTTGTAAACGGGAAGGATAAAATTCAAGGCTGAAAAAATTCCTTTTTTTATTTCTCCCGTATAGCCTGTTCCTCCAATCAATGCAATCTTTCTGGTGAAATTAAGGATAGCAAAATTGTGTTGACGGGTTCCATCCACATCGGCATCTGCCATAAAACCAGGCGCATTGATCACGGTCCATTCTGGGTCAAAATCTTCCAATTCCTCTTCGGTAGGTCTCAAAAACATATTGTATGCGAACATATTGGACCAAGGATATTCATTCACCACCCTAATGTTCAACTTATAGGAAGGGTCTGCACAAGCATAGCAATCCCGAACATACAATTCTTTTACATTGAGATAGCCGATGACTTTATCGTACAACTTGTCAAACTTTTCGCTTTCAAAAGGAATGTTGATGTTGCCCCACCAAATTTTGTCTTCGGTAATGGCATCTTTTACAATGAACCGGTCCATGGGTGACCTTCCGGTGAACTCACCTGTGTTAACCGCCAAGGCGCCAGAGGAAGCTTCTTTTCCCATACCCTTTTCCAGGGTAACGTCATGAAGTTCATCAGGAGAAAGTTGATATTGAAAATTGTTGTGCGTAATTCCGTAGGGCTTCAACGAAATCGTTTTCGTAATTGAGTCAGAATTCTTCATTGAATTGTTTTAGTTGCAACACAAAACTAGAAAATTATACGTTTTCCGGCTTCTATTTCTAGCTTAATTACCCCCTTTTTGGGTCAAAATGTAGTATCCTAAAAGAAACCAACCCAGAATTAAGAAAACCCCTCCCATTGGCGTTAAAAAACCAATAATCCTAAAATCAAAAGCTGTTAAGCTGTTCAAGGCCAGTAGATAAATTGAAAACGAAAACAAAATCACACCGGTTACGATCATCGCAAATATCAATTTTTTGCTCCTTTGTTTTAGACCATCCCAAATTCCTAAAAAAAGCAGGAACAGTGCATGGTACATTTGGTATCGCACTCCGGTCTCAAAAGTGTCCACAGCTTCGGCGTCCACCAATTTTTCCAATCCGTGTGCCCCAAAGGCTCCAAGGACAATGGCCAATACGCCAAATACAGTTCCTGTCACAACGATTGTTCTGTTCATAACTTTAATGTGTTGTTTTTTTAGAAATATAACATTTTGATACCTTAGCACTACATTATTCAAAATTACACAAAACCTATGGTCCGCACTATTTTGGTTGTTGGGGCTGGTAAATCAACCTCATATCTTTTAGATTACCTTTTAAAAAAATCGGATGCCGAAAACCTTCGGCTGATTATTGGAGATCTTCACCCGGAAAATATTCCAGAGCAGTTTGCATCTCACCAGAATTGTAGTGTGGTGCGTTTGGATATATTCAATGACGAAGACCGAAGGAACGCCATTGAATCTGCAACCATTGTGATATCCATGCTGCCGGCTCGCTTGCACATAAAAATTGCCGAAGATTGCATTCATTTTAAGAAAAATTTAGTCACCGCATCTTATGTCAGCCAAGAAATGAGGGCACTGGATGACGATGTCAAAAATAATGGACTGATATTCATGAACGAAATTGGCCTTGATCCCGGTATTGACCACATGAGCGCCATGGAGGTGATTGACCGTATTCGGGATAAGGGTGGCAAAATGTTGCTTTTTGAGTCCTTTACCGGAGGGCTGATCGCCCCGGAAAGTGATTCCAACTTGTGGAACTATAAATTTACATGGAACCCCAGAAATGTGGTTTTGGCCGGCCAAGGGGGTGTCGCCAAATTCATTCAGGAGGGTACCTATAAATACATTCCTTACCAAAAATTGTTCAGACGGACAGAATTTTTGGAGATTGAGGGCCATGGTACTTTTGAAGCTTATGCCAACCGTGACTCTTTGAATTACAGAGAGGCTTATGGCCTACAGAATGCCCTTACGCTGTATAGGGGTACCATGCGAAGGGTTGGGTTTTCCAAAGCCTGGCAAATGTTTGTGATTTTGGGCATGACGGATGATAGCTACACCATTGAAAATTCCGAAGGAATGTCCTATCGGGAATTTGTAAACCTATTTTTGCCCTATTCCCCAACCGATTCTGTGGAATTGAAACTGCGCCATTATCTTAAAATTGATCAAGATGATATTCGTTGGGGCAAACTATTGGAACTGAACCTTTTTGACCATTCCAAAAAAATACCTTTAAAAAAAGCCTCTCCAGCACAAATACTACAGTACATTTTGGAAGATAGCTGGACCTTAAAGGAAGATGAAAAGGATATGATTGTGATGTACCATAAATTTGGCTATGAATTAAACGGTGAAAAGAAACAAATTGATGCCAATATGGTGGTCATTGGTGAAAACCGAACCTATACTGCCATGTCCAAAACGGTTGGGTTGCCCGTTGCCATTGCCACACTTCAAATATTAAATGGAAAAATAACTACCCCGGGGGTTCAAATTCCAATCCGTAAAGAAGTGTATGCCCCAATTCTCTCGGAACTAAAATCCCATGGAATTTCTTTCAAGGAATTTGAAGTACCCTATTTAGGTTATAATCCCGACTTTGTAGCGAGCTGATGTACAAAGATTTTCAATATCTTTAGCTTCAATTCTAAACAGTTTCTGTGAAAAACCATAACAATTCGGTCAAAATTGATGGCATAGACAAAAAAATCCTAAGGTATTTGATGGAAGATGCCCGGAAACCTATTTTGGAGATTGCCCGAAACATTGGCATTTCCGGAGCGGCCATCCATCAACGGCTCCGCAAATTGGAAAGTTCCGGTTTGCTCGCAGGTTCCAAATTCATCATCAATCCACGCGTATTGGGCTATACCACAATGGCTTACATCGGTATTTTCTTGGATAAGGCCATGGCCAACCCAAGGGCCGTGAAAGATTTGGAAAAAATCCCCGAAGTTTTGGAATGTCACTATACCACTGGAAACTGGTCTATTCTTATTAAAGTGCTGTGTAGGGATAATGAACACCTTATGCAGGTACTGAACAAAAAAATACAGCAAATCGAAGGTGTCTCCCGTACTGAAACCTTTATTTCCCTGAACCAGCAAATTGATAGACAAATTCAGATTTGATATTTGTATTCAATCTAAATAAACTTTACATTTGTAGCCATGAATGTAATAGTTGCCTCTACATATTACACCTTATACCAGTCTGAGAAGGAACGTTCGTTCTATTTGGATTTTGGCCAAAAAATGGTTCGAATGTCGCTTTGCCAATTGTTGGCACTTCGGTACAAAGTAATGTCCATACCCATTGAAGACCATTTTGACGGCGATTTGAACAAACACGGATTTGAGGTTTTATTGCTCTGCAACAAAGAACACCTCTTTGTCTTGAACACTTACGAAATTTTGGACCTAAAGCAATTTGTGGAACAAAGTTTTGTAGCCCTGGGACTTTCTGCGGAAGCGGAAACCGTAACTATTTAATCCCTTTTTTCAGCTTCTTATTTTTATTCAATCTTAAACTACCTTAAAACAAGGGAGTTACTTCCAAAAGGCAGTTAAATTCCGTATTTTTGGTATTATAACTTATGACAAAACCTATTGATATGAAAGATATAGCAAGACAAAGTATGAGCATAAAAGTGGAATCCATGGATTTGCTCAACGGACAGATAAAAATGGAAGCCCATGCTTCTGCCACCTATTTGGCCATGGCGTCTTGGTGCGAGCAGAATGGGTTTTTTACCAGTGCCAAATTTTTCTATAAGCAATCTGAAGAAGAACGCGGACACATGATGAAGATTTTCGAATTTTTGGTAGATACTGGCGGAAACCCGGTTTCCCCAGAGGTAGCCGATATCAATCACGATTATGCTTCTATAGTGGATGTGTTTGAAAACACCTTGGAGCATGAAGTAAAAGTGACCAAGTCCATTCACAATATTGTTAAAAAAGCTCGCGAATTGGGCGATATTGCCACAGAGCGCTTTTTGGATTGGTTTGTTTTGGAACAAGTTGAGGAAGAAAACACCATCCGTGATATTTTGGATATGATCGAGGTTACCGGCACTGAAGGTGTTGGACTACAAATGATCGATAACCAAGTTGCCAGCTGGATTAAGTAAATAAATCCAATTACAATAACTTAAAATAGGCTAGTAAAAATATAGATTTTCGTCAACCTGAACTTGTTTCAGGTTCTCATAGTGATTTCTTTATGAGTTTGATGAGATTCTGAAATAAATTCAGAATGACGATTTTCAAAACATACAATTAAAAAAGGGAGCCGATTGGTTCCCTTTTTTGTTTCACAATTTGATAATTTCTTAGTCCCTTCCGCCAAAAACTTGGAAAGCCCAATAAATCAAGGAAGCCAAGGCACCCAATGCAGCTACCAAATACGTTCTGGCCGCCCATTTTAAAGCATCTTCAGAGCCAGCATATTCTTCTTGGCTTACCATGTTCTTTTGCTTTAACCACACTAAGGCGCGTCTACTGGCATCATATTCCACGGGAAGGGTCACAAAACTGAATACTGTGGCCAATCCCATCATAATCAATCCGGCTACTGCAATATAAAAACCAATCCCGCCGGCCACTCCAGTAGCAGCCATCAACATAATACCTCCAAAGACAATCCAAGTAGACATTCCCGAAGTAACACTTACCACAGGCACCAATTTGGAACGCATAGTCAACCATTCATAGGCCTGCGCATGTTGTACAGCATGGCCACACTCATGGGCAGCAACGGCTGCAGCTGCAGCATTCCGTTGGTTATATACGCCTTCACTTAAATTCACGGTTTTATTTTTAGGATTGTAGTGGTCTGTTAACATTCCAGGAGTGGAGATTACTTTTACATCCCGAATTCCGTGATCATCCAACATTTTCTGGGCAATTTCGGCCCCACTCATTCCATTTCGTAGGTGAACCTTGGAATATTTTTTGAATTTGCTTTTCAATTTGCTGCTCACCAACCAACTGATCAACGCAATTCCACCAATCAATATATAATATGTCATCATAGCTTTTCTGTTTAGTCTACTAAATATACCACATTTAAGCAAAAACCCCGCCAAATATTGGCAGGGTTCTTTTACTGACAAAATGTATGTTATGCCACTGCTGGCTCCCAATGAAAAGCTTCGATAATTTCCTTGTAAACTACTTCGCCTTCCGCAATGTTCAATCCTTTGGCCAATGATTTATCTAAATTACATGCGCTACGCCATCCCATATTGGCCAATTTTAGCACATAGGGCAGTGTTACATTCGTCAAGGCAACTGTAGAAGTATAAGGCACTGCCCCTGGCATATTGGCTACACAATAGTGGACCACATCATCAATAATATAAACGGGGTCCTCATGGGTTGTGGGTTTTGTGGTTTCAACGCATCCCCCTTGATCTACGGCCACGTCCACAATCACAGTTCCGGGATGCATGTCTTTGAGCATATCCCTCGTAATCAGGTTTGGCGCTTTAGCACCCTTTAAAAGAACACCACCTATAATAAGATCATGGGTTTTAATATGTTTTCTAATATTGAATTCATTGGAGAACTCCGTGACCACATGACTCGGCATAATATCGTTCACATAGCGGAGCTTTTTCATGTTCACATCTAAAATGGTTACTTGGGCACCCAGGCCTGCTGCCATTTTTGCAGCTTGAACCCCAACGGTTCCAGCCCCCAAAACCAAAACACGGCCCGGTGATACTCCGGGAACACCTCCCAAAAGCACTCCTTTACCCTTTACGGGCTTCTCTAAAAATTTGGCCCCTTGCTGAATGGCCATCCGTCCAGCAACTTCCGACATGGGAGTGAGGAGCGGAAGACTTCCGTCTTCATCCTCAACCGTTTCATAGGCAATGCAGATGGATTTGCTTTTGATCATGGCTTGGGTCAATGCTTCGCTTGACGCAAAATGAAAGTACGTGAACACAATCTGACCCTTTTGGATAAGATCGTACTCTTGGGCAACGGGCTCTTTTACCTTAACGATCATATCACTCATGGCATACACCTGACCAATCGTATCCAAAATGGTAGCTCCTGCCCGTTGATAATCATGATTGAAAAAACCACTGCCCTCACCTGCACCTGATTGCACATAGACAGTATGGTTGTTCTTTACCAGTTCAAAAACCCCAGCTGGCGTCATCCCAACCCGGCTTTCATTGTTCTTGATTTCTTTTGGTACCCCTACAATCATTTTGTTGTGTTTTATGATTACACTCCCAAAGTTGTTACAAAAAAAACAAATAGCGAAACAAAATCGATAAAAAGTAGGGGTCAATGGCTAAAAAACATCTTTTTTAACGCTAATACCCCTTTTCTAATAGGGGTATTTATATTTTTTAAATGTTTTATTAGGTTATACCCTATATTTTTTAGGGGTTAAATAGTTTTAAAATAAAAAAGCATGCCGAATGCATGCTTTTTAATGGTTTGTTGAATAAATATCAATAAAAATAGACCTCAGCCTATAGATTTAAAATTTACCCTACAATATTCACAATCTTTCCAGGAACTACAATCACCTTTTTAGGGGTACGCCCCTGTAGTTGTTCCTGGGTTTTCTCATGGGCCAAGACGGCAGCCTCGATTTCGTCCTTGCCCATATCCAAGGGCAATTCCAATTTAAAGCGCATTTTACCATTAAAGGAAATAGGGTATTCCTTGCTGCTTTCCACCAAGTATTTCTCTTCGAACTTGGGGAACGGGGCTTCTGCAATCGACTCGGTATGACCCAATCGCTCCCAAAGCTCCTCAGCGATATGTGGGGCATAGGGCGATACCAAAATAGCCAAGGGTTCCAAAATAGCCTTGCTGGTGCATTTTTGGGCCGTCAACTCGTTTACGCAGATCATAAAGGTGGATACCGACGTATTGAACGAAAAGTTCTCTATATCCTCTTCCACTTTTTTGATGGTCTTGTGGAGGGTTTTTAGGTTTTCTGGAGTGGGTTCCGCTTCAGTGACGCTTCGACTTCGCTCAGCGTCCGAATTGATAAAGGGGGAATAGAGTTTCCAGAGTTTTTTGAGAAAGGAGTGTACACCGGTAATGCCAGCCGTGTTCCAAGGTTTGGATTGCTCCAACGGCCCCAAGAACATCTCATACAAACGCAATGAATCTGCCCCGTACTCCTCACAAATGGCATCTGGGTTGACGACATTGTATTTGGATTTGGACATTTTTTCTACTTCACGGCCCACAATAAAAGAGCCATCTTCTTCATATTCGTATTGTGCTTTATGATGTTCAGGCCTCCATTTTTTAAACCCTTCAATATTTAACTCATCTGATGAATCCACCAAATTGACATCTGTATTTATAGGTATAAATGTAAACCTCAAATTTCCTTTAAGAAGGCTAACTATTTCATCAGGACTTTTATCAGAAAAGCTATTTGAAACCCAATTATCCTGACCAAACAATTGATTGAAATTATTAGGAATCAATTCCTTTATCCTATTATTCAAAACGTCATCTTCTCTACCTATATCTTCTATTAAATCAAGTGGTTTATCGACCCTGCCTTTTGAAACGAATCTAAGTGGAAGCTTTATCGGGTGATGTTTTGTTACTTTTTTTTGAGGACTATATCGATACCAGACTGCCTCTGCATAAACAAAAGCACTCGTCCCTGTAATCATCCCTTGGTTGATCAACTTTTGCGCATACTCGTCCTTGGGCACATAGCCCCTATCAAACATAAATTTCTGCCAAAAACGGGAATACAACAGGTGACCTGTGGCGTGTTCGCTTCCACCAATATAGAGATCCACATCCTGCCAATAGTCAATGGCCTCCTTGGAGAAAATAGCATCATCATTGCGCGGGTCCATATACCTATTAAAGTATTGGGAGCTTCCCGCCCAACCCGGCATGGTATTCAATTCCAATGGAAAAACCGTCTTATGATCGATTAAATCATTGCTGACTACTTCATTTTTTTCAGTGTCCCAAGCCCAATGCGTAGCATTGCCCAAAGGCGGCTCGCCCGTTTCGGTAGGGAGGTATTTTTCCACTTCGGGAAGTTCCAACGGCAAATGTTCCAAGTCAATCATTTGCGGCATCCCATCCACATAATAGACGGGGAAAGGCTCCCCCCAATACCGTTGACGGCTAAAAACGGCATCCCGAAGGCGATAGTTCACTTTTCCTATCCCATGTCCAGTTTTTTCCAATTCAGCAATGATTTTCTTCATAGCATCTTTATAGGAAAGCCCGTTTAGAAAATCGGAATTGGCAATTACTGTGGTTTCCTTGTCGGCAAATGCCTCTTCGGAAATATCGACCCCTTCAAAAATATTAGGAATAGGAATATTGTAATATTTGGCAAAATCGTAATCGCGCTGGTCACCACAAGGCACCGCCATCACTGCGCCGGTTCCGTAACTGGCCAACACATAGTCGCCAATCCAAATAGGAATGGGTTCTTTGGTAAATGGATGCTCCGCATACGCTCCCGTGAATACACCAGAAACGGTTTTTACATCAGCCATCCTATCCCGCTCGGAACGTTTGGCGGTGGCTTCCACATAAGCATCAACTTCCGTTTTTTGCTCGGGTGTGGTGATTTTGGCCACCAACTCGTGTTCAGGGGCCAAGGTCATAAAACTCACCCCAAAAATGGTATCGGGGCGGGTGGTGAAAACCTCGATTTGATAGGGGTGATTGAGCGGAGTCGAAATCATATCTTGGTCGCTTCGACTTCCTGCCCGTCCGGCAGGCGGGCGCTCAGCGTCCAATACATTAAAAGTAACCGATGCTCCTACGGAGCGACCAATCCAATTGGTTTGGGAATCCTTGAGCGGCTGCGGCCAGTCAATTCTGTTCAATCCATCCAATAAACGTTGGGCATAAGCCGTAATCCGCATGCTCCATTGCGTCATTTTTTTGCGTATTACCGGATGGCCTCCACGTTCGGAAACACCGTTTACAATCTCATCATTGGCCAAAACGGTTCCCAAAGCAGGGCACCAGTTGACTTCGGTATCGGCCAAATAGGTCAATCTATATTTTAAGAGGATTTCTTGCTTTTCCTTTTCCGAAAAATTGGCCCAATCTTCAGCAGAAAAAACAGGAATATCCTCATCGCACGCGGCTTCTACTTTTGCATTCCCTTCTTTTTCGAAGAGCGCAACCAAGGTTGAAATATCCTCGGCTTTATCGGAAACTTTGTTGTACCACGAGTTGAACAATTGGATAAAAATCCACTGCGTCCATTTATAATAGCCAGGATTGGAGGTGCGCACTTCGCGGTCCCAATCAAACGAAAAGCCAAGTTCATCCAACTGCTCTCGGTACCTTTTAATGTTGTTTTCCGTCGTTATGGCCGGATGCTGTCCTGTTTGAATAGCGTATTGCTCTGCAGGTAGTCCAAAAGAATCATACCCCATAGGATGCAGCACATTGAAACCTTTATGTCTTTTGTAGCGCGAATAGATGTCCGTGGCGATATACCCCAGTGGATGCCCCACATGCAACCCTGCCCCAGAAGGGTACGGAAACATGGACAATGCATAAAATTTGGGTTTGTTGGAGTCGTTGGACGCTTTAAACGTTTTGTTTTTCGCCCAATATTGCTGCCATTTGTCTTCTATCTGACGGAAATCGTAATTCATGCTATTCACTTTCATTTTCGAGTTGCAAAAATAGGTTTAATCCCCTAAATACAATTTACTTTTCTATTTTTACGTATTGATTCCACTATATGAGCCAATATATTGAAAGATATCAGCGAAGAAAACTGATTTCCTCTTATTTTTCCGTGGTTTTGAGCATCGCTTTGGTGCTGTTCCTCTTGGGAACGCTTGGTCTTTTGGTGCTGAACACCAAAAAACTGGCCGACCACTTTAAGGAGCAGATTACCATTTCGGTCTTTTTGAAGGACAACGCCAAACCTGTGGAGATTGACCAGTTGCAGAAAAGTTTGACTTTGGCCGAGTATACCAAGTCAGCTGATTATATCTCCAAAGAAGATGCTGCGGAACAATACAGCGAGGACATCGGAGAGAATTTTGTAGAGTTTTTGGGCTACAACCCCCTTAAAAATTCCATCGATGTCCATTTAAAAGCTGATTTTGTCTCTCCAGAGCAGATTGCAGAAATTGCCGAAGAAATCTCCACAAAAACGTATGTGGATGAAGTGAGCTATGACAAGCCTTTGATTTCACTGCTCAACGATAACGCCCGAAAGATCAGTTTGTGGATTTTGGTGGCCAGTGCTGTTTTTACGGTGATTGCGGTATTGCTCATCAATAGCTCTATCCGATTGTCCATATATTCCAAGCGTTTTATCATCAAGACCATGCAGATGGTGGGGGCCACCAAGACCTTTATCAGAAGGCCATTTATCTGGACAAATATTAAGTTAGGAATGATAGGGGCCGCTGTGGCGTTGATTTCATTGAGTATCCTTATTTATTATATCAACAAAAATTTCCCAGAGCTGAATCTGCTTCAAGATTACTTGGTTCTCATCTTTTTGTTTGTTGGTGTGTTTGGATTGGGAGTCATTATTTCATGGGCCAGTACGCACTTTGCTACGCAACGTTTTCTGAATCTGAGGACTGATGATCTGTACTATTAGACAAAAGATATAAGACCGCTTCGCTGATAGATTTGAGACGCGTAACTTCCCTTATAATTGGTTTAAGAAATATTCTGGGAAACTTTTCATTAAATTAGCGGCATGAGTAAGAAAAACAAGAACGACCAGAAACCCACCAAGGAGTTCATTTTTCAGAAGAAAAACTATCTGTTCCTTTTTATCGGCATCATTTTTATTGCCCTGGGCTTTATTTTAATGAGTGGTGGTGGGAGTGATGATCCTGAAGTCTTCAATCCAGATATTTACAACTTTAGAAGAATCCGTTTGGCACCCACTTTGGTACTGATCGGTTTGGGCATTCAGATATATGCCATCTTGTTGAACCCTAACAAAAAGAAAGACTGATTTGGAGCTTATTGATGCTATCATTCTTGGGATTATCCAGGGGCTGACCGAGTTTTTACCTGTTTCATCCAGTGGACATTTGGAGTTGGGCAAAGCCATTTTGGGCGCACATGCTGTTCCTGAAGAAAGTTTATTGTTTACCGTAATCCTTCACTTTGCCACGGCCTTGAGTACCATTGTGGTCTTCCGAAAGGACATTTTAGAGATTTTCAAGGGACTTTTCCAATTCAAATGGAATGATGAAACGCAGTTTTCCTTAAAAATCATCATTTCTATGATTCCCGCTGCCTTAGTAGGTATCTTTTTGAATGATTTTATCGAGGTGTTTTTTGATGGTGCCATTGTCATTGTGGGCATCATGCTCATCATCACCGCTTTTTTATTGTATTTGGCGGATTTGGCCAAAACCACGGATAAAGGGGTTTCGTTCCGAAGCGCTTTTGCCATTGGTATGGCACAAGCTGTGGCCATATTGCCCGGAATTTCCCGAAGTGGTGCCACCATTTCGGCAGCTGTTCTTTTGGGCGTGGACAAAGGTAAGTCGGCTCGGTTTTCCTTTTTAATGGTGGTTCCTTTGATTTTGGGAAAAGTGGCCAAAGATTTAATGAGTGGCGACATTAATTTCCACGGAGACCAGGCCGTGGCCATGGGTGCAGGATTTATTGCCGCCTTTATTGCGGGACTTGCTGCATGTACTTGGATGATCAAGTTGGTACGCCAGAGCAAATTGACCTATTTTGCCATTTACTGTTTAATTGTAGGGCTCATTGCCCTCGCTTGGAGCATTTGGGGGTGATTTTTGAACGACTTTTTATCAACTACTACGTCTTAGCCCGGAAAAACAATCCACAGCTAACACATTTAAAACTGATTAGCAAATCAGCTCGTTTGGTAACTTTCGTTCTAACGGTCAGTATAATCTACTTGTTTCTACTTTCAATACTTACTTTGAATAAAATCCTAAATGTTGATGTTCAATTATCTTCCTATAAGTGGTATTTGATTGGATTTCTGGCTGCAGGTATTTTAATTTTCGATTATCTCTTTAAAAAGCACTTACGGGAAAAGTATCCAGATTTTATTGAAGCAGCATACGCTCCAAAAGTTAAACAGGTGTATATTTTAACAGCCTTGTATCTTGTTGGCCCACCAATACTCTTATTTTTATCCCTATTAGTCTTTTAGTTTGAAAACCAAAGAAGATTTTTTGAATGGTCAGATTTTGTTGATTGACAAACCGTTGGAATGGAGTTCCTTCCAAGCGGTGAATGCACTCAAATGGGCCATTCGAAAAAAATTTAATCTTAAAAAGATAAAAATTGGCCATGCGGGAACATTAGATCCATTGGCCACGGGTCTTTTAATAATCTGCACGGGAAAGTTCACCAAAAAAATTCCAGAATTGCAAGGTCAGGTCAAAGAATATACGGGAACCTTCACGCTAGGCGCTACTACCCCTTCCTATGATATGGAAACCAAGGTAGATCAAACGTACCCCACAGACCACCTTACGGAAACATCTATAAAAGAGGCCACCCACCAATTTTTAGGGGAAATCAACCAAGTTCCCCCCATTTTTTCAGCCTTAAAGAAAGATGGAAAACGATTGTATGAGTTAGCTCGGGAAGGCAAAGAAGTTGAAATAAAATCACGAAAAATTGAGATAACAACGTTTGAAATTACCCGAATAGCTATACCAGAAGTGGATTTTAGGGTGGTGTGCAGCAAGGGCACCTATATTCGCTCTTTGGCACATGATTTTGGAAAGGCCCTAGGATCGGGAGCCTATTTATCGGCCCTGAGAAGAACCAAAATAGGGGATTTCAACGTAAATAATGCTACAAGCCCCAAGGCTTTCAAAGAAAACCTGTGATTTTATGCCTTAAAAAGCGCCTCAACAGTTGGTTGCATAAATTCATTGGGTAAAATATTTTTGAAAAAAAGCGGTTATAATAAAACCATGAACCTAGATCTTAACAGAAGTCAGTTATCACTTTTGATCACATTCTTCTCCATGTCCATAGTGGTCTTGTTGTTGTTCAACATCCACTTGGGAGGCATAAAGGAAGAAGAATATGTTATTGAAATGAGTCTGGCCGATGAGGACATACAGGAATTATTGGAGCAAGAAGAGGAGCGATTGGAAGAAATGAAAGCTGCCAATGACCCGATTAAAAGTCATATGGCCTTAAATGAAACCGCAAAACCAAGCGTTGGAAATCCTGAACCTTTAAAAACTTTGGAGGAACTCTTGGAAGAAAGGGCATTGAGTAGCGAAACTGGCGAATATGCCGATAATTCCGGTTTTGAGGAACAGCTAAAACAACTAAAGGCAAAGCGCGACCAGAACAAAGAAAAACTTGGTGAACGTGAAGCCCAAAAGGAAGAATTTACCAATTATTTAAAGGATAGACGCACCTCCATATCCTTTTCCTTGGTGGAGCGAAATGCATACTACCTCCCACCTCCAATCTATACCTGTATTGAAGGAGGAAAAGTGGTCATCAACATTAATGTGGATAAAAATGGTTATGTAACCGAAGCCACCTTTAACGATAAAAGCTCTGGAACTAGCAATGGTTGTTTGGTGGACAATGCCATTCGATATGCCCTTAAAGCACGGTTCAGTCCAGATTCCAAGGCATCTCAAATCGGGACCATCACTTATCTATTCCAAGGGAAGTAAGTCTAAAATATCCTGTAAAACACCCTCTCCTTTATCCTTGTTGTACCAAACCTGAAGGTCCTGTTTAAATTCAGGAGTAAGTTTTCCATATTCTTGTTTATAGGCTAACACCATTTCAGTAGCTTCACGTGGTCTTGGACCCCATTCACCTAAAATTGTCTTATTTTCTTTATCCCACAGAATCACTTTGGGAATAGAGCGGGCGTTGTTGGTTAAAAAAGCATCCATTATTTCGGGAACTTCATCCCTGAGGACAATTTTAAAATCGATATTGGTGTTGAGTTCAGCAATCTTGTGAACAATCGGAAGGCTATGCGCTGCATCGCCACACCAACTTTCGGTAATGGCAAGAAATACCAATGGTTTGTTCAACCCAATAACTTTTTGCTGAACCTCTTCAGGGATGGCGAAGGTTTTGTTCCACCGTTTCATTCTACGATCATTGAGTTGGGTATATTGGATATTGGCCTCGGTTTGCGTATGACCCGTGGTTTGTTCAATTTCCACCAAGTGATGCACTAAATCCCGATACTTTTCATAATCCATCCCCATAGAAATACCTTGTTGTACCAAAGTGGATTTATCCTGTTGCACGTGTTTTTCCAATAATTCCATAAAAATTCCTTTCTGCAAATGTATCCTTCAAAATCAGCCTATTTGCTGACTTTTGTCATTGGTTGTATTACACTAAAAAACCTTACAAGATTCTCTATTTGGTTCTTTACGGTCTTAAGAAGTTCTGCTAACTTTAGCTAAAATTTTTTCTATGGACAAACATCGATGTGGTTGGTGTGTGGGCGATCCCTTGTATGAAGCCTACCATGATCAGGAATGGGGTGTACCCGTTAAAGATGATGCTACGCTTTTTGAGTTTTTGATCTTAGAGACGTTTCAAGCTGGGCTCAGTTGGATTACCGTTCTTCGAAAACGGGAAAATTTTAGGGAAGCTTTTGACCATTTCGATTACAAAAAGATTGCAGGGTATAATCAGGATAAAATTGACGAACTGTTGCAAAATCCCGGCATTATCCGAAATAAATTGAAAGTGAACGCCACGGTTTCCAATGCTAAGGCCTTCATGGAGATTCAAAAGGAATTTGGCAGTTTCAGCAATTATATCTGGGGGTTTGTTGACGGGGAACCCATTAAAAACACTTTGGAAAATTACAAACACGCTCCAGCCACCAGTGAAGTTTCGGATGCCCTCAGCAAGGATTTAAAAAAACGCGGGTTTAAGTTTGTGGGGAGTACCGTCATCTATGCCCATATGCAGGCCACTGGCATGGTAAACGATCACGAAATTCACTGTTTTAGATATCATGAAGTATAGATTAATCTTTATATCCTTTTTGTGCTTTGTCCAACTAGGTTTGGCACAAAAACAGGTTTCCCGAATCAAAAAAGAGGCGTTTCCTGAAAAAGCATTGGCACTTATTGAAGATTATTTGGATAATGCCAAACGCGTTCGGTTTTATCAAGTGACTGATGGGGCAAAGCAAAATTTTGAGGCAAAATTTAAAAAAGGCCGATTACTTTATATGGTGAATTTTGATGGAAATGGAAGTCTGGAAGACGTAGCGTTTGGCATTAAGGAGTTTGATATTCCTGAGGATACGTGGCTTTCCATAAAAACCTATCTCAGTGCAAATTACCCCAAGTTGCGTATCAAAAAAATACAGCAACAGCACCCACTGGTTGAAGAAAATCCAGAGAAAACATTACACGAAGCCTTTCAGAACTTAATGTTGCCCCATATCAACTACGAAATTATCTTTTCATCCAAGAAAGAACGAAAGTTTCAGTCCTATGAAGCCCTTTTTGATGCAGAGGGCAATTTGGTGAAAGTACGTGAGCTATTTTAGCTGCTCTGGCTTTGACCCTATAACAGTTCCATAAATTTTTTCCGTGGAATCAATTCTGCGCCCAAGCTTTCCAAATGATTCGTATGCACTTGGCAGTCGATTACGCGATACCCTTTTTCACCCAATTCCTGAGCCATTTGTATAAAAGCATATTTGGAAGCATTCGGTTGAAGACTGAACATACTTTCACCACAAAACACATCGCCCAAATCCACACCATACAACCCTCCGACTAATTTTTCATCTTCCCATACTTCATAGGAACGGGCAAAACCTTTTTTGTGAAGTTCGCTATATGCCGTTTTCATTTTTGAGGTGATCCAGGTACCGTCCTGTCCTTTTCGCTCCACCAAAGCACACTGCTCCACCACATCATTGAAACATTTGTTCTGGGTGAGCTTAAATTTACCATCACGTAGCACCTTGCGCATACTTTTTGATACTTTTACTTTACTTGGAAAAAGGACCATCCGTGGGTCTGGGCTCCACCATAAAATCAAGGCATCATCATTGAACCAGGGAAAAATGCCACTTTTATAGGCAAGCAGCAATCTTTCCGGGGACAAATCGCCACCAACCGCCAAAAGCCCCTCTTCATTGGCAGTTTCAACCGGAGGAAATTCCAATTTATCTCCTAAAAAATGAAGCGGAAAGTAATTCCTGTTATTTTCCAAAATGCAATTTTTACTAAAATACGCAAACCGAGCAGGACTAAAAAACAAGGAGGCCTGCCATATAGATCAAACTGCCCACGACCATAAATACTAGGGTGTAAGGAAGTATTTCCCTTGCTTTCAATTTTGTTATGCCCAACAAAGGAAGGGCCCAAAAGGGCTGCAACATGTTGGTCACCTGATCTCCGTATGCCAAAGCCATAATGGCTTTGGGCAGTGGAACACCCAACTGTAAGGCCGATTCCAAAATCAATGGTCCTTGAATGGCCCATTGACCGCCTCCGCTGGGCACAAAGATGTTGACAAGCCCTGCACTCATAAAAGTGAAGAGCGGCAATGTTGTTGCTGTACTGATAGACACAAAAAAGTCGGAAATGCCCTGAATCATTCCACTGCCAGACATGATTCCCATAATGCCAAAATACAATGGAAATTGAATCAGAATACCAGCGGTGTCTCCTATGGCCTCCTCTACAGCCATTAAAAAACTTTTAAAACTACCATGCAGGATAATCGCCAAGCCCAACATAAAAAAATTGAGCATGTTCGGAGTGATATTCAGGATTTGAAGTGCTGGCAAATATTTCACCAAAAAAGCAAGCAAAATCAAAATTCCAAATGCAGTGGAGACCCATGGAGAATAATCCAATTTCTCTGCTCCCTGCAAATGTTTTCGTTCGGTGGTCTTAAACAGGTAGCCTTTTAAATCGGTGGTTGTGGTGCTGGTCTTTTTACTCAAGTAATACGCCAAAACGGTAATGGATAAAGCCACTAACGCAAACAGAATCAAATTCCAATAGCTGAACACGGTAAGTGCCGTTGAAATGGTGTTGGGCAAACGTGAAAGCACATCGCTGCTCGCACTGTTTTCCAATAATCCTTTTAAATGTCCTGACTCAGCGACTTTTATGGGGGCAGACCCGCTGATTCCACCATGCCAGACCATCAAACCTGAATAGCCGCAGGCCCCAATCAGCGGATAATTAATGGAAATATGGTTAGCTTGAGCATATTCACCCACTTTTCGGGCCAAAATTGCCCCAAAAATAAGCCCCAGTCCCCAATTAAAGAAGGAAACCAAGAGTGTAGGCAAGACTACCAATACCGTGGCACTGGAAGTATCTTTCACTAAACCCGTAATCTTCAAAATCAGCCGCTCCATGGGTTTGCTCAACACCAACACATGGCCCAACAACAAAATGAGCATCATTTGGTACGCAAAAACCAAAAGGCCATTGTTCCAAATACCATCCTCCCAATACGAAAGAATGGCAGCAAAATGATTTCCATCAGAAGTGTTCTCCGTAAAAAACAAAGCTAATACCACAGTAAGTGCGGTAAGCAATACCGCAATGGTGAACGGGGAGGGCAAATACCTCCTAAAAATTCGTTCTATGACCTTGGTAAGGTCCAATGCTGTGGTTTATTAGAATGGAAGGTCATCATGATCTTCCTCATTGAGGTCATCGGCAGGCTCAAAAGCTTCCATGGGCGGAACGGGTGGTATGTTCTCTGAATTGGCTTCAGGTTGAAGGTTTTCAATGCGCCAACCTTGGATGGAATTAAAATATTTGGTCTCTCCCTGCGGATTTACCCACTCCCTTCCTCTTAGGTTGATGCTGATTTTCACCATTTGTCCCACACTGTAGTTGTTCAGCAAATCGCATTTATCCTGCACAAACTCCACCAAAATATGCTGTGGATATTGTTCTTCCGTAGTCACGACCACCTCTCTTTTACGGAAACCGTTGTTCCCATAGGTTTTGGTCTCATCAATCATTTTTATTCTTCCCTGAACTTCCATGTATGCTAATTTTCAATGAATTTCAAATGTACATAAAATGATGCCCAATGGAAACCCAAGTTTATCACGAAGTATCAACATATTTTTCATTTTCCGCTATCTTTAATCACAATTCTGCCAAAAATGAACTTTAGCCCTAAACGGAAAGCTTCCAATATTACCTTGCTGGTTTCGGCATTTATTATTGTTAGCTTGATTTTATGGAACACCAATAGTTTTTTTAAAAAATTCAAGGAAGAGGAACGGCTAAAAATGGAAATTTGGGCCACCGCCCAATCCGAACTTATTCAATCCTCGGTAGATCAAGAACTGGGAAATCTGACCTTAAAGGTCATGGGCAACAATACTTCAACCCCCATGATATTGGTAAATGAGGAGGGGTCTTACAAAACCCACAATATTCCAGAGGAGCGAATTGCCGACAGTAGTTATATCCAAAAAAAAATACAACAGTTCCGAGGTGAAAACGAACCCATTGAAATTATTCAGGATGGAGAACTTTTGGAAACATTGTACTATGGGAATTCTGAAGTTTTGAACAAGCTAAAATATTATCCCCTAGCTCTTTTGTTGATCATTTTTTTATTTGCAGCGGTCATTTTCTTTTTCTTCCGAACCAACAAAGCATCGGAACAGAACAAACTTTGGGCGGGTATGGCCAAGGAAACGGCACATCAAATTGGCACCCCGTTGACCTCATTGTTGGGTTGGAATGAGCTGTTGAAATCGGAAAGTATCAATCCAGATATCACCGTAGAAATTGCCAAGGACATTGATCGTTTACAAACTATAACCGAACGGTTTTCCAAAATAGGGTCCATTCCCGATCTGGAGGTGCACGATATTGTGGAAGAGACCAAGAAAGCCTATGAATATTTAAAACAACGTAGCTCCAAGTTGGTCCACTTTTCCTTTAGCTCCAATGTGGATGAACTTTATGTGTTGCTAAACCCCCCTCTGTACAATTGGAGCATAGAAAATTTGGTGAAAAACGGCATTGACGCCATGAAAGGGAAAGGAAATATTGCCATCCAAATTGATAAAAAAGGGCAAAATGTTAATATATTGGTCTCGGATACGGGGCACGGTATCCCAAAAAGTGATTTTCAGAACATCTTCAGTCCAGGAGTAACTTCCAAAAAAAGAGGCTGGGGATTGGGTCTTTCGTTGGTAAAAAGAATAGTGGAAGAGTACCATAAAGGAAAAATTAAAGTACTTTCGTCCAGCAAAGAAGGAACAATCATGCAAATTTCGCTAAGAGCAAACTGAACAGTGAACCATGTCTAAGGAAAAGAGAATTGTAATTAAGGATGCCGAAATAACCAACAACTGCCCCGAGTGTTATAACCAAGAATTGAAGCTTACCTTTTACCAAAAACACACTTTAAACCCATTTTATCACCGAACTACCGCTGAGGTGACGCATGAGATAAAATGCAAAAAATGCCATTCCATTATTTACCCGGTAAACTGGACCCCAGATATTGAGCGGGTCTTTGACTATTATAACAAACTGGTACGGCCAGACCGACCTTCTGTACGGTTTACCATGCTCTTTTTTATCCTTCTTATTTTGATTTTGTGCCTTGTGGGCGCGGCTGTTTATTTTTATTTGGAAGGGCTTATTTAAGATGCTTTTTAATTTTGTCCGCGATAGCTTCAAACGCCTTAGCGTCCATATTTTCCTTATGCTGAAATGTTGCATTTTTCATACTGTGCAATGGAATTAGGTGCACGTGCACATGTGGAACCTCTAAACCAATCACTGACATTCCCACACGCTGGCAATCCACTGCTGCCTCAATGGCCTTGCCCACTTTTCTGGAAAAAGCCATTAGTTTCATATAGGATTCTTCATCCAAATCCATGATTTTGTCCACTTCTTTTTTGGGAACGCAGAGCGTATGGCCTTTGGCATTGGGATTAATGTCTAAAAAAGCGAAATTATCATCGTCCTCTGCTATTTTATAGCAAGGAATTTCTCCATTGATGATCTTGGTGAAAATGCTGGGCATGCCGGTTTGGTTTAAAATAAAAAATCCTGTCGAGTGACAGGATTAAATATAGAAAATCTATTAGCTTTTAGTTACGTGTAATCTCTAAAATCTCCAATTTTAACGTTCCGTTGGGCACTTTGATTTCAGCGATATCTCCTACGGATTTTCCCAACAACCCTTTCCCAATGGGAGAGGTCACCGAAATTTTTCCCGATTTTAAATCCGCCTCGCTTTCTGCCACCAAGGTATATTTCATTTCCATGCCATTGGCCTGGTTTTTTAGCTTCACCGTGGACAGTACCAATATTTTTGAAGTATCCAATTGGGATTCATCAATCAATCGGGCATTGGACAAGGTCTCTTCCATCTTGGAAATTTTCATCTCCAAAAGGCCTTGGGCCTCCTTGGCAGCATCATATTCCGCATTTTCAGACAAATCGCCTTTGTCACGTGCCTCTGCTATGGCCTGCGAAGCTTTAGGGCGTTCCACATCCTTTAGGTGGTTCAGTTCCTCCCTTAATTTTTTTAATCCCTCCGCAGTGTAATAAGATACTTTGCTCATATCGTCATGTTTTTATGCAAAAGAGCATTGAAGAAAATCAAAAAAATTTCCCCAATGGTCTTGTTCTCTACAAATACAAAAAATCCTCAACGATCACCATGACCTGCATGGTTTTTAGCGAGGATTTAACGCAAATATAGGTAATTTTTGTTCAACTTTGTAACGCCATGAATTGAAACACAAACTATGAAATACCTTTGGGCCAGTGTCCTGCTTGTTCTCCTAATTTCTTGTAGTTCAGATACTACCAACAGAAATCCCTATCTTCAGGAGGTGGGTTTTAGGTTTGATTTAAACCTTAATCTTCCACTTTATAATGGGTTGAACACCATTGGAAACCCTGTTTATGTGGGAAATAATGGGGTTGGCACCCGTGGAGCCTTTGTAATGAAAGCTGGACTGAGCGGCTCCCAATTTGTGGCATGGGAAGCCAGTTGTCCCAACCATACCCCAAACAATTGCTCTACCATGACCATTGATGGTCAAAACGTGGTCTGTGATTGTGAGGGCTATACCTACAGCCTTTTTACAGGACAACAATTGGATCGTCCGGATGATGGCAAAAGATACTACGGACTTCTTTTTTACCGGGCCACACAAAGCGGAAATACAGTAATTATATCCAACTAATATAGTAGCATGCAATACAGAAAATTAGGAAAAACCGGACTTAAGGTCTCTGAAATCTCTTTGGGAACATGGCAAGTAGGAGGCAAATGGGGCTCTGGTTTTGATGACTCCCTTGCGGAACGCATTATCAACGAGGCGATTGATGCCGGCATTAATTTTATAGACACCGCCGACGTATATGAGGCTGGCGCCAGCGAGGCTGCCGTAGGCAGGGTGGTAAAATCACGGTCCGAAGAGATTTTTGTGGCCACCAAATGTGGACGCCAAATTAATCCACATGTCAATGAGGGCTATACCGTAAAAGCACTGCGGAAATATGTGGAAGACAGTCTCAAAAATTCGGGTTTGGAGTGCTTGGACCTCATCCAGCTGCACTGCCCTCCCACTGAAGTCTACTACAGACCGGAAATCTTTGAGCTTTTTGACCGCTTGAAGCAGGAAGGCAAGATAAAAAACTTGGGGGTGAGTGTTGAAAAGGTGGAGGAAGCCTTAAAAGGAATGGAATATCCCAATGTGACCACCGTACAAATTATTTTCAATATGTTTCGACAACGTCCTTCGGAATTGTTTTTTGAACAAGCGAAGAAAAAGGATGTTGGGGTCATTGTCCGCGTACCT
Organism: Bacteroidia bacterium; assembly: GCA_030427985.1. Lineage (GTDB taxonomy): Bacteria > Bacteroidota > Bacteroidia > Flavobacteriales > Flavobacteriaceae > Flagellimonas. Next base: position 71,107 of record JAUIBH010000002.1, read on the forward strand.
CTGGCCAGTGGGTTGCTTACCGGAAAATTTTCATCAGAATCTACTTTTGAAAAAGAAGACCACCGCTTTTTTAATCGTGAAGGTGCTGCCTTTGACAAAGGCGAGACGTTTTCTGGGATTCCTTTTGAATTGGGATTGGAGGCCGTTGAGGAGCTTAAAAAACTATTTCCAAATCAGGAAAACCTAGCTCCAATCGCTTTACGATGGATTTTGGACTTTCCCGAAGTGAGTTGCATTATTCCTGGGGCATCAAAAGCGGAACATTTACAATCCAATTTGGAAGCAACAACACTTCCTGCACTAACGGCTGAGCAGACACAAGGAATCAAAGCTATTTACGAAAAGTACATCAAAAAAGAGGTACATCAACTTTGGTAGCGTTTAAATAGCGCCCAGAATCCGGTCCATTATCCAACTGGTGTGCAATGCAGATTTTCCCAAAGAGGGGTGGTCTCCATTGCCCAAAAAATGCTTTTTGATGTTTTCCACATGATGCTGTTGTACGTGTTCTGGATGAGGAATTTCCAAAACTTGATGTCCAGCCGCATTTTTTAATTCCACTGGGGCTTCATCGAGCACGGCAAAGGTTATGGTTCCTTCGGAACCGAAAATTTCAACTTTGTCCACACGGTCATATGTGCCAAAATTCCAGACCCCTTCTCCCGTGATACCGTTGGTGTGTATCCATGAGCCGGAAATGGCATCATAAGCCGAATACAGTCCTTGTTGGTTGATGGCAACACCTTGCACGGTTTTAATATCACCCAATAAAAAAGTGAAAAGGTCGAGACCGTGACTGGCCAAATCATCAAAATAGCCGCCTGGTGCCACAGCTTTATCCGTTCGCCAATTGTATTCCCCGCTCAAATCCAATTCGTTGGGCGGTTGGGTCTTTTGCCAATGGATATGCCGTACTTCACCAATCTGTTTTTCGTCCAACCATTGCTTGATTTGAAGAAAACGTGGCAATGATCTTCGATAATAGGCCACAAAAAGTGGAATGCCTTTGGAGGCAAAGGCCTCATAAATTTCCAAGCTATCCTGATAGTTGGGTGCCATCGGCTTTTCAATACAGCAGGGTTTTCCTGCCGCTGCCGCTTGAAGTGCATACAATTTGTGGGTGTCAGGTGGTGTGGCAATATAAATGGCATCAACATCGGGGTTGTCAATTACCGCATTGGCATCTGTGGTCCAATGCTCCACATGGTGCCTTTGTGCATAATCTTGAACTTTTTGGGCATCGCGTCGCATAACCATGCTCACTTTAAACCCTAAAGTTTTTTGATAGGCGGGTACACTTTTCTTTTCGGCCACACTTCCGCAGCCGATCACCCCCCAACGTAGGGGCTTATCTTCGGAAAAAAGAAAATGGGATTCTGTCATAACCTATAAATGTACAGAATCCCATTCGAAATAGATACACCACAACACAGTTCTCGATAATAAATTCTTTCAGAATTTCACTCGAACTGACGCCGTTTTACCTCATACTTTTAAAAATTAACAGTTACACCAATCAAGAAATTGATTCCTGCCTGTGGGTAATAGCCTGCACCTTCAATGGTGGTAATTGATCCAGGGTTGGACCAATCATCATCATAGGTATAGAAATAACCGTTGGATATAATATCGGCATCAAAGATATTGTTCACCAAACCGGATAGCACAATGCTCTTAACAAACGAACTGGTTTCAATCACGTATTGCACATTAAAATCTGTTTGGGTGTAGCTATCCAAGGTGGAGTTTTCTGAATCGATGTTGCCCATGTACTGTTTTCCCACAAATTTTGACAAGAGGGATACTTGGAAGTTTTCATTGGGTTGAAACGCGAGGACATTGCCCGCTACCACTTGGGGCGAATAGGCTATGTGGGTATTCCCCAAATCTTGAAGTGCACCATCCCGTTGAAAAAAGAAATCGAGGTTACGGTTATCACTCAAGGCAACATTGGGGCGCAGTCTAAACTTGTTCCCCAATCTAAGATTGGCATCCACTTCCAGCCCCAAACGGTAACTATCGCCCACATTGGCACGCAACGGGGCACCCACATCATTGAGTTCACCCGTGAGTACCAATTGATCTTTGTAACGCATATAGTACACATTGGTGTTCAACTGAAAATCTGGGGAAACATAACGCCATCCCAACTCAAAATCATTCAACTTTTCAGGTTTTGGATTGCCATTTTCATAGTCATTACGATTGGGTTCCCTGTTGGCCCTAGCGTAGGACAAGTAGAAATTGTTGTTTTGGTTTAAATCGAAGGTAATCCCTGCCTTTGGATTGAAAAAGTTGAACGAATCATCCACCAATCCGGTGTCATCACCATTGGCTTCATATCCTACGCCACGATACTGCACATCACCAAAAATGGACCATTTGTCATTTAGCTGATAATTGGCCTTTGCATAGACATTAAAATCGGTCTTTGTAGAATTATCGTCATAATAACGGTCTCCGATTTCACTATCGCTGGCATAGCGGGCCCAAATAATTTCTCCAAAATGGTCTCCTTTGTACTCATTGTAACCACCACCAAGAATCAACTTTAGATTTTCTTTGTCATAGGTGGCTGAAAAAACAGTACCGTAGAAGTCATTGTCCAACCATCTTCTGCGGATTAAATCTGTGGTTTCTACAGTCTCTCCGCCCAATTCGATGGGTTCCAGACCGTAGTCTCCAAAATCCTCATCTTCGCGGTACTGTTCAAAAAAACCTCGTCCCCGGGTATAGTGCAGTGCCAAGTTGGTGCTCCACTCTGGGCTTAAGGTTTCATTCCAATGCAATTGAAAATGGTCTTGCTTATAATTATCGACCTCATTATCGTAGAACTGTCTGTTTCCGTTCTCATCAAAATATATTCCAGCTGAATTGTAGGTTCGGCCCTCTTGCTCCATCTCATCTAGAGTTACTCCATTCCATGCTTGATAGGTGATTTCATGTCCGCCAAAAAGCAAGGCTTTAACCAAAGTATTCTCATCTTTATAGACCCCTTGCAGGAAATAGGCATCCAATTCGGACCGTGCTCGGTCTATATATCCATCCGAAGTAATTCTGGACAACCGCCCGGATATTTCAAAATGATCACTAATAATTCCCGTGCTGAACTTTATATTGTTCCGGAGCGTGTTAAAACTCCCCACAGATGATGAAATCCTAGCGTAGGCTTCTTCAGAAAAAGCATCCGTCAACAGGTTTAAACTAGCTCCAAAGGCGGCTGCACCGTTGGTAGAGGTTCCCACACCGCGCTGCAATTGCAAACTTTGGGTGGATGAAGCAAAATCGGGCATATTTACCCAAAAAGTTCCTTGCGATTCTGCATCATTATAAGGAACACCGTTGATGGTAACGTTGACCCGGGTGGCATCACTACCACGCACACGAATACCTGTGTAGCCCACTCCGGCACCTGCATCGGAGGTAGTGACTACCGCTGGCAAAAAGTTCATTAAAATGGGGACGTCCTGCCCTAAGTTTCGAGGCGTGATTTCCTCTTGGTCTAAATTGGAAAAGGTAATAGGAAATTCCTTGGTTGCCCGAATGGCCTGCACCAGAACTTCGTCCAGCACCACTTTTTTTCCTTCCAAAGAATCGGTTTCTTGTTCTTGTGCACTCACTCCAAGTGCCAGCCCAGAAAGGGCCATTGTTACAAACAACGTTTTAATGCGATGACGTTTACCTTTTTTTGTCGGTCGCGTTGTGCCGCATTGTAGTGCTGCGGTCTTGCACTGCATAATTGAATAAAGCGGTTTCATCCGTAAAAGTTTTACGAATAAAAGGGGTCATTATTCTTGTTAGTATTTGATTTTTTGTTTCTAAAGAAACATAGAAATTCCAAGATGCGCTTAGCGCAATCCCTTGGCAGCATTACCCGCCCAGGTTCATTGGGTATAATCTCAGCCTTTTAAAAAAGCACCCCTTTGAGATGGCCGCAAATGTAAGATGCAGTTTGCTTTTTTCATAACAAAACCTATTTTTTCTGAAAGGCAAAAATTGAGAAAGGCTGCCGAAGCAGCCTTTCTGAGCCAACATCATAATCCCAAGGAAAAGACTATGAATGAGGTTGGCAAGGTGGAAAATGCATGGTTAGTGTTTAGTACATAGCATCATCCTTATCTTTTTGATCCTTATTCTTGAATTTGCTCTTCGCATAAGATGCCAAAAGGTATATTACAATAGCCATTGCGATGAGATTAAGGAATAGGATTATTTTATATACCATTATTTGGTTCCGCTATCAATTTAATTCATATTGAAATTGGTAATGATGTTAAAAGGAAGCCGTACTAGAAGTACGGCTTCCTAACCAAATCAACCAACCTAATCTGAATAATCGCATGGATTATCCATCGCTTGTCCTATTGCAGGTCGCAATAGGATGGTCCGTTACTTCTTTTGACACTATTTTTTTGGAAAGGTCACATAAGGACGAAAAAAAATCCGCTTTTTTTAGAAAGCGGATTTTAACTGATTGTTTTTAAGTGTTTTATGCTTGATGTGTAGGTTTTAAAAGATCGTTGACCGTTTTTACCGGATTGAAGGTTACCAAGGGTACTTCAACAAAAATGGTATTCCAAAAAGCCATGGCTCCATTCCACAATCCGGGAAGCTCTAGGGCTTTTAATTCTTTTCCTTCCTTGGTTTTGCCTGTAATGAACCCTTGTTTCGGATCTACAAAATCCAAAAGGTTGTACTTTTCACCTTTGTAATTTCTAACCCCGCAAATCAAGTCAACCGGATTAAAATGGGTTGAATTTTTTAAAATGGCAGCCTGTTTGTCATTTGACATATCTATTTGAGCCGACTCAATGATCTGGAGCGAAATGTTGCCTTCCCCATCCTTTATCCAAAATGGTCCGCCACCGGGCTCACCTTCATTTTTCACCATTCCACAAATACGAATGGGCCTGTTAATCTTATCTTTGAGTACCGAAAGTTGTTCGTCCACAGACAATTCATCATAATTTTTGGGCATACGTACATTCAAGTCCTTTTCCAAAAAGGCTTTGATTTGATCTGCAGCTTCTGGAGAAACATTTCCGGCACCCAACTGCTTGGCATGGGCAAAGGCCTTATCCTGAACTTTTTTCAGTACCCCAGCCAACATTTTTTTACTATTGGCCACCTCTTCGAGGTTTTTATCGATCACCACATTGTCAATATTCTTGATGAAGATGATGTCCGCATCTTGATCGTTCAGGTTTTCAATTAGCGCACCATGCCCCCCTGGTCTGAACAAAATGGAGCCATCGCCATTTTTAAAAGGTTTATTTTCCATATCCACCGCAATAGTATCAGTGGATGGTTTTTGATTGGAATACGAAATTTGAAATTCGGTATCAGTGGCCTTTGAAATTTTGGGGGCTACTTTAGACTCTTCCTCAGCAAACATTTCATCATGCTGTTCCGAAACGGTAAAATGAAGATTGGCCTTTCCGTCCGTTTTGGCATATAAAGCCGCTTCTTTTAAATGCTCTTCAAAAGGTGTAGCACTACCTGAATCATATTGGTGAAACGGCAACAGTCCTTTGGGGTAAAAACCGTAGTTCAACCCATCCTCCATCAACATTTCCTTTACAAAAAGGTAGGCTTCTTCATCCTTGTTGGCCGCCTTACCCTCAATTCGACCCATGATCAAATCATAAAAAGGCAATTTGGACATTTGGTCGGTGAATTTCTTGGCATCGGTGTCACCGGTTCGTTCAATATAGTCTGAAAGCGATTCTTTGGAGGGATCATATGCATCCACAAAGTTGAACATAGCCTTGAACATTCGCGAAGCCGCCCCAGAGGCAGGAACAAATTTCAAGAGGTCAAGATTTCCACGGGAGTTCTCAAAATATTGAATGAGTTCCGCTTGTTCCTGTTCCGAAAACCGCAGGATACCATTGGATACTACTGCCGCTTTTACCAAATCCACAAAAGGGATTCCCTCTTTAAAGGTTTCTATTTGGCGGTTTACTTTTTCTTTGGAAATGCCCTTGCTTTCCAATTGTTCCAAGTCTTTTGGACTTAATTCGATCATGTTATGGAGAAGTTTATCAATGTGTTTTATTGCTGTTGAAAGCCGAGATGCTTTATCTCCCTTTAAAATAATAAAATTCCTGTGATATTTTTCCAAAGTTTCTTTGAAATACGCAAACATTCGCTCACGTTCATCAGGTTTGTCACGAAGGTCGTCAGCTTCCCAAGGTATATCAATATAGGTCAGCAAGTATAAATCATACGAATTTTGTAGAGCGTATTTTTCCAAAACAGGGTCACACGAACCTAAATAATAAGCCTCTGAATATACTTTGGTCTCCAAAAGATCAGTATCGCAAATAAGAACTTTATCCGCTTTTTTGGCCAGCTCATTTTCCAGTTGTATCTGTCCGTAGGCAATGGGAAGGAGGTCTTTGGGCTCACAGGTTTTTTGTTCGCGGTCCCATTTATCCTGAAGGTATTCCCGAGCATATTCAGGAACCCATTCCGTATTGTAATGCTGGGCCAGTGCTTCGGCCAAGGTAGTCTTTCCCGTTGATTCTGGTCCAAAAAGGACTATTTTGATGAGATTTGAAGGGTCTTGTCCAAGTCTTTCTTCCATGCTAAATATCCCTGAATGGCCAGTACGGTGAAGATAAGGTATTGCAATGAGAACATGCCCCACCCTCTATATGCGTACAAAGGCACGGTTATTAAATCGCCCACTATCCAAAGGGTCCAGTTTTCCAGTTTTTTGTTGGCCATGTACCACATTCCGGTAAAAAAGATGCCTGAAGTGAGAATGTCCACATAGTTGGTGGTTTTTATTTCGGCACCAAACGCTTTGTACACCCCATATGTTATAAGCAAAGTGAGCAAAAAAAGTCCAAAACCAATCCATTTTTCCTTAACGCTGGTTCTGGAAATCTTCACCACAAATTCACGATTTTTCTTCCTTCGTGCCCAGTTCCACCAGCCGTAAATACTCATTATGGAAAAGTAGAAATTCATCATCATATCGCCCAACAAGCGATCTACAAAAAAGATATAGGTGGTAATGGCCGTGGCCACCAATCCAGTGGGGTAGACCATAATATCTTCCCGTTTGGCATAGATTACACTGGCTATTCCAAAGAAAAAGGCAGTGGCCTCCAAAATGATCAGGGACAGTTCCCGATCTTCGTAAGGCCCAAGAAAGAAATCAAAAATGGGGTTCATAGTCGCTTCGGTCGGATTTTACCATTTTCATGGCCAATACCACATGATCCAAATTCTCAAAAGTTTCTTTGATTTCAGTTTGAAGCAATTCCATGACCTTATCGTACTCCCCAAACACTTGGGTACTCAATGGATTTTCCAAAACCGTGAGTCCAGAAGCACGCAATTTTTTGATAAAATCAATGATCGGGGGTTCAAAATTATCTTGAAGGGGGGTAAGGGTAAGCTCAACGGAAATTTTCATGGGCTATGCAGAATTTTTCAGGGGCAAAACTACAAAAAGGAATTGTCATCCGCCCATCATTTTAAGAGCATATACACAGGTGAAGCCTTCAAATTCCAAAAATTCAATCTCATAATGTGATTTTTTGCCTTTGTATAAAATTTCGGCTACGGTTCGGGAGTCTTCAAAAGTAAAATCCATGATATTGATGTGCCTTAAAAAACTCAATCCCTGTTGTGCATAAATCTTGTAGAGTGATTCTTTGGCTCCCCAAACAATAGTAAGTTTTCGGATAAGTGCATCCGTATTGGCCAAGGTTTTATATTCTTGGATTGGGGTAAATTTATGGGCAATCCGAAGGATTTTACCACGCTGCATCTCAATATCGATGCCCACTTCATCGGTTTCACTCACAATAATCCCCGTAAAATTGTGCGAATGGGTAATGGAAATATGGTTTCCATCCTTTAAATGTGGTTTTCCAAAATCGTCATAAAACAAGTCCTGGTCCACATAACCTGCTTCGGCCATTAAGTGCCTGATACTCAAAAAAGCCCTTCGGTGTGCTTCAGATTTCATGCCATCCATTCGGTCTTGGCAGTGTGGGGTAAGCACAATTCCATCTGCTAAATCCGGTTCTGCTTCCTCAACCTTCCAGATGTAGACGGATGTTGTTGGGGAAACTGTTATGGTTTTGTAAATGGGCATGACTAAAAGTTAAGCGAATTCGTATCTTTGTCGCACTATAAAGCGAAGCTACAAAAGTAAATTTATATAAAGTTATGAGCACAAAGACAATTCCGTATGTACCTTATAAGGTAAAGGACATTTCCCTGGCCCAATGGGGAAGAAAAGAGATTGAGCTTGCCGAGGCCGAAATGCCCGGACTTATGGCATTGCGGGAGGAATACGGTAAGGAACAGCCCTTAAAGGGAGCGCGAATTGCCGGTTGCCTGCACATGACCATACAAACTGCCGTCTTGATCGAGACTTTGGTGGCTCTTGGAGCTGAAGTGACCTGGAGTTCATGTAACATTTTCTCTACCCAAGACCATGCCGCTGCTGCCATCGCCGCTGCGGGGATTCCTGTATACGCATGGAAAGGTATGACCGAGGAAGAATTTGACTGGTGCATTGAACAAACCTTGTTCTTTGGTGAGGACAGAAAGCCTTTGAACATGATTTTGGACGATGGGGGTGACCTCACCAACATGGTTTTGGACAAGTATCCAGAATTGACTGCAGAAATCAAAGGGCTTTCTGAAGAGACCACAACAGGAGTTCACCGTTTGTACGAGCGAATGAAGAAAGGTACCCTGCCTATGCCTGCCATCAATGTGAACGATTCTGTGACCAAGTCCAAATTTGATAACAAATACGGTTGCCGTGAAAGTGCCGTGGATGCCATTAGAAGAGCCACCGATACCATGTTGGCCGGAAAGCGTGTAGTTGTTGCCGGTTATGGCGATGTAGGAAAAGGAACTGCCGCTTCTTTCCGAGGAGCAGGTGCTATTGTTACGGTTACCGAAATTGACCCCATCTGTGCCCTGCAGGCCTGTATGGACGGTTATGAAGTAAAAAAGTTGGAAACTGTTATTCCGAATGCCGATGTGGTGATTACCGCTACGGGGAATAAGGATATTATCCGCGAAGAACATTTCCGAGCTTTGAAGGACAAGGCCATTGTTTGTAATATTGGTCATTTTGACAATGAAATTGATATGGCCTGGTTGAACGGCGCTTATGGAAATACCAAGGACGAAATAAAGCCACAAGTAGACAAATACACCATTGATGGCAAGGATTTGGTTGTTTTGGCCGAGGGCCGATTGGTAAATTTAGGTTGTGCCACCGGGCACCCAAGTTTTGTGATGAGTAACTCATTCACCAACCAAACCTTGGCACAAATTGAGCTTTGGAACCACAGCGACAAATACGAAAATGAAGTGTACATGCTTCCCAAGCATTTGGATGAAAAAGTAGCCCAATTGCATTTGGCCCGCTTAGGCGCTGAGTTGACTGAGCTTAAGGAAGATCAAGCTGAATATATCGGCGTGGAGGTTAAAGGTCCCTTTAAGCCGGATTATTATAGGTACTAGATTCTAGTTCTAGAAATAAGATATTAGACAAAAGACCCTTGCAGCGATGTGAGGGTTTTTTATTTTCAAAAATAACATGTGAAAAAAAATCGAGTTTATGGCTAGTCATAAACCAAAAAACCCATGGTGCCTACCATGGGTTTTTTAATGGGTTTTAGCTTTTAATCCGCCAAAAGGTTTTCAGAATAATAACAAGCCTTGTTTTCCTGAAGAATGGCCAGCCCTTCTTCACGTGAGCTCATGGGGTCGATTTTGATTTCCTCTCCATTGGGCATATATACAATATAGAATCCTTCCTCAAAAGAAGACAGCTTTATGATCTCACCATTGGGATGGATTGCATTCCATGATTTTTCATCTGGCTTGTAGAACAATTCCAGTTTCTTACCTTTTTTAGGCCCTTCCACCACAGTAACTTGAATTCGGTTTTGTGTGGCCACCATTTTATAGGTGTTTCCTTCATGTTTTACCATTTGCGTCTCGGATTCGCCAGGTTTCATGGCAATGGGGTTAGATCCGGACCAAAATTCGATTACGTTGAAGATTAAAGTGTCCCCCAAAATGAACAATTCATACACTGGAACAATCCATAATCCCCAAAAAATTAAGTTGTCCAAAAATCTACTGTCTGTCAATCCTTGGTTCCATTCCCTAAGGTTATTGAACGCTTTGTAGGAACCCAAACAGCTTGAGAATAAAATAGCTGAAGATAACAGCAAACAGGTGCTAATTTTTTTCATGATACTGAGATTTACGGTTAATGTTCTTAAAGCTACGAAAACGTTTTAACATTTAATGTGTTGACATCT
>JAUIBH010000003.1 GCA_030427985.1 Bacteroidia bacterium
GGTAGTGGCCGCTTCTGGGACCAAAATCCAAAGTAGAATGTAGGCGATAAGCCCAAATCCGGTGAAAACGGCCAATAGGATAAAAATCAACCGAATCCAAAGGGCGTCAAAGCCTAAATAATGTTCCAGACCGGCGCAAACACCACCAATGTATTTTTGGTCAATGTCCCTGTAGAGCTTTTTGGCCCTTGATTTGGGCTCGGCATAGGTCTTTTTGGGTTCATCCTCAAAGATGTCCTCATCCACCATATAGTCTTCGGGCTGCCCCATGACATTGATGACTTCGTCCACCTGTTTTTGGGTGATGACCTGTCGTTCATTTTCCATTTTCTCTAAAAAGAGTTCGGCTATGCGAGCCTCGATATCGGCGATGATCTCATCGCTTCCCGGTGTGCCGGAAAAAGACCTTTTTATGGACTCCAAATATCGTCTCAGCTTGTTATACGCATCATCATCGATGTGAAAGAGCGTATTTGCTAAATTTATATTTACTGTCTTGTTCATTTTTGATACTTATTTTGTGTTGGTTACCAGATTGACTGCGTTTCTAAGTTCGTCCCAGGTTCCGTTGAGTTCATTGAGAAACAATTGACCTGTTTCGGTAAGGGCGTAGTATTTTCGGGGAGGTCCCGAGGTGGATTCTTCCCAACGATAGTTGAGCAAACCTGCATTTTTCAACCTCGTCAACAAAGGGTATATGGTACCTTCCACTACTAACATCTTAGCGTCTTTAAGAGCCTCCAGAATCTCGGAGGCATACTTGTCATCATCCTTTAGGATGGACAAGATGCAGTACTCCAGAACCCCTTTGCGCATCTGTGCTTTTGTGTTTTCTATGTTCATAATTTCTTGGTTCTAATTTGCCGAACTAGGTTCGGTATCTGATTAACTGTTCGCTTTGTGTTTCCACTCCAGTCCCCTGTGATGAGCAGGGGAGTGGAAACGTTTTTTGATTGATGATTTTTTCGTTTTTTGATTAATGATTAAACTCCTATTTTGATTATTTGATGAATTTTATGGTCAAGGGATATTTAAAAGTTTCTCCTTCATTGGTTCTAATAGTGGCCAGAATGGTATACACAATATTTACTATTGCCAATCCAACTTGAATGACGCCACTGATACCTGCTGGCCAGAAAAGTCGACCAAACTTAAAATCGTCGCTGCTTATGCTAATGTTTATATTGTTGAAATCACTCAAACGGTGAATTCCAAAAAAATCCCAATCCCATACATCAGGCCAAAAACCGATGAAGAAGGGTATACTGATCAAGCCCGCTACAATAGAGTAAAGAAGCATGCTCATTTGAAAGTTGAGCGCCTGTTTACCATTATGATCTACAAAAGGATGTTCTTTTTTGTTGGCCGTCCACAGAATCAAGGGCAGTATAAAATTCCCAAAAGGAATAAACCATTTTGAAAAGGTGGACGCGTGAATGATCGCGGATAAATTTCGTTCGTGTTTGGTTAATGTTGCAGCCATTTTTTGATTGATGATTTGCGAATAAAATTAGTTTACCTATTAGCTTACGATGCAAATATATATCCAAAAGACAGTACTATGCAAAACAAAGTACTATAAATTAACAATTATTTAACATAATGAAGTCCATTTAATTTTGACTATTTTTAGTGCTCCTAAATTCATGATATGGCGCTTAAACCCAGTAAAATCAACACATTCACCTTTTTAAAACTGCCGTCGGCCTGGTGGAGCGGCGTTCGACTCAAGGCTATTGAAGAAAATAGAGCAGTGACTACGGTAAAGTACAAATGGTTCAATCAAAATCCGTTTAAATCCATGTTTTGGGCGGTTCAGGGCATGGCAGCGGAGTTGAGTACTGGGGCTTTGGTGATGAACGAAATCCAGAAAAGTGGTAAAAATATCTCCATGTTGGTGGCCAATAACAAAGCTGCATTTACCAAAAAGGCTACGGGAAGAATCGTTTTCACTTGTGAAGATGGCCATCTAATTTACGAAGCCATCCAAAAAACCATAAAAACGGGCGAAGGACAAACCTGTTGGATGAAGTCTGTAGGCATCAATGAAGATGGGGTGGAGGTCTCCACGTTTCACTTCGAATGGACGGTGAAGGTGAAGGGGTAAAAAAATGGGTGAATGGTGAAAGGATAAGGATTAAGGTTCGCACATTTTTTCTGATGTCTCTGTAACAAAACCCCAAACACATCAACATATAAATACTTCAACAAAAAACGAACAACATGAACGCACACGAAATAGATTACCACATTTACGGCGAGGAAATGCAATATGTGGAGATAGAACTGGACCCGCAAGAAGCCGTTGTGGCCGAGGCCGGCAGTTTTATGATGATGGACACCGATATAAAAATGGATACCATTTTTGGCGATGGCTCCAACCAAGATTCTGGGGTGTTGGGGAAATTGTTTTCCGCTGGGAAACGACTGCTCACAGGTGAGAGTCTCTTTATGACCGCTTTCTTAAATATTGGTCATGGTAAAAAATTGGTAAGCTTTGCTTCGCCTTATCCGGGTAAGATCATTCCTATTGACCTTTCTGAAAAAGGCGGAAAATTTATCTGTCAAAAGGATGCCTTTCTCTGTGCCGCTAAAGGTGTTTCCGTGGGCATTGAATTTTCCAAGCGTTTGGGTCGCGGTTTTTTCGGTGGCGAAGGCTTTATCATGCAAAAACTGGAAGGTGACGGTATGGCTTTTGTACATGCCGGTGGCACCATGGCAAAAAAGACTTTGGCCGCTGGAGAAACCTTAAAAGTGGATACGGGATGTATTGTGGGCTTTTCACAAACCGTGGATTACGATATCGAGTTTGTAGGTGGAATTCGCAATACTGTTTTTGGCGGTGAAGGGCTGTTCTTTGCAACGCTACGGGGACCCGGAACCGTTTATATTCAATCTCTTCCTTTTAGCCGATTGGCCAGTAGGGTATGGGCCGCAGCTCCAAAAGGCGGGGGAAAAGACAAAGGTGAAGGCAGTATTTTAGGTGGTATTGGCGATTTGTTGGATGGGGATAATAGGTTTTAAGCCCCAACATTCGGTGGACTACTAAATCACTTTTTGGGATAAAGAAGTTAAAAAGGTGTCCACAACACAATTCATTTGTCCTAAATGCTATTAATAGCTATATTGATTGAAAATTAACTTTCATCAAACATATTAATGGCAAATTTTAATATCGACGCCAAGAAGGACGTGACCTATGACGCCATTGTCATTGGCTCAGGTATCAGCGGTGGATGGGCAGCAAAGGAATTGTGTGAAAAAGGATTGAAGACCCTCGTCCTCGAACGTGGAAAAATCGTTGAACACGTAGTGGATTATCCCACCATGAACCTAGATCCTTGGGATATGGAACTCCGCGGCGGACTCACCCCAGAGCAAAAGAAAAAACACTACAAAGCCATACGTTCCGGTTGGATTGGAACGGATACGGAACATTTTTGGGCCGATGATGAAGCCAACCCCTATATTGAAGAGAAACCTTTTTTGTGGCTTCGCGGCCATCAAATGGGAGGTAAATCCCTTTTATGGGGAAAACAGACGTATCGGTGGAGCGATTTGGATTTTGAAGCAAATGCCAAGGATGGTAACGGGGTGGATTGGCCCATTCGCTATAAAGATATTGAACCGTGGTACACCTATGTGGAAAAGTTTGCAGGAATCAGTGGTGAGGCCTTGGGGCTTCCACAATTGCCCGACAGCCATTTTCTTCCGCCTATGGAGCTCAACTGTGTTGAAAAGCATATAAAATCCAGAATAGAAAAGGAATTTAAAGGTAGAAACATGACCATAGGTAGGGTGGCGCACCTTACCCAACCCCACAACGGAAGAGGCCAATGTCAGTACAGAAATAGATGTAGCAGGGGATGCCCTTATGGCGCTTATTTTAGTAGTAACTCTACCACCTTGCCTGCAGCAAATGCCACTGGAAATTTGACCATCCGTCCCTTTTCCATTGTGCAATCGGTAATTTATGATGACCAAAAAGGAAAAGCTACCGGAGTCCGTATCATTGATGCGGAGACCAATGAGGACATTGAGTATTCTGCCAAAATTATTTTTGTAAATGCTTCGGCATTGAGTACTACCCAAATCCTGATGAACTCCAAATCCAACCGATTTGAAAACGGTTTGGGAAATGATAGTGGAGAATTGGGGCACAATCTTATGGACCATACCTATAGAGTGGGTGCGCTAGGTAAGGTTGAAGGTTTTGATGATAAGTATTACAAAGGCCGAAGACCCAATGGTATCTATATCCCCAGGTATGTCAATATTGATGAAGCGTCAAAATCGGATAAGTTTGTGCGTGGATTTGGCTACCAAGGTGGAGCGCATCGCGGTGGAAACGCAGCGAATATAGAATCATTCGGAGCAGAATATAAGGACAGTATCTTAAAACCCGGACCATGGGAGTTCTTTATTACAGGATTTGCGGAATGTTTACCGTACCACGAGAATAAAATCACCCTAAATACTGATGTTTTGGATAAATGGGGGCAGCCCACATTGACCATCGATGCTGAATTTAAGGAGAACGAAAAAGCGTTGAACAAACAGATTCAGGAAGATGCCGTTGAGATGCTTGAAGCAGCAGGGGTCAAAGATGTTTTGGGTTTTGATAACGAACATCCACCAGGGTATGGTGTTCATGAAATGGGTACGGCACGTATGGGCAGGGACCCTAAAACATCGGTGTTGAACGAATTCAACCAAGTCCATGCGGCCAAAAATGTGTTTGTAACTGATGGCGCTTGTATGACATCGTCTTCTTGCGTTAACCCATCACTGACCTATATGGCCCTTACGGCCAGAGCAGCAGACCATGCCGTTTCTGAACTCAAAAAACAAAATCTATAAAGATGGATAGGAGAAAAGCATTACAAAAAACCGGATTATTTGCAGGTGCAACCCTGATGATGCCCACCATGCTGTCCATTTTGCAATCGTGTAAAGAGGAAAAGCGTTTGGATTGGCAACCAGAATTCTTTACGGAGGATGAGGCAAAAATCGTTTCATTGTTGGTGGATATGATTCTGCCCCGCACCGATACACCTGGTGCACTTGATGTAAAGTCGGACATTTTTATGGACAAAGTGATTGCTCGCACCTATGATGCCGGAGGTCAGGAACACATGCGTTCTGAAATTGCAGCTTTTAATGCCAGTTGTGAGGAGAAATATGGTGCCGCTTTTATAGACTTGAATGAAAGTGATAGAATTGCAGTTCTAAAAGAAGCCGAGGCAAATTCAGGAAAGTTCAATCCTGGGGTTTGGGGAACTGCTGTAGGTGAACAGGAACCCATTGGATTTTACAGAGGATTGAAATCCATGGCCATTTGGGCGTATTCCACTTCCGAAGAAATTGGAAAAAATGTATTGAGTTATGACCCCATTCCAGGTAATTATGAGCCGTGCAAACCGGTTTCGGAAGTTGGAAATAAATGGAGTCTCTAGTCTTCCATGAATAAGAAAACTAAATGAACCATGCTTCTTTCAAAAATTAGGAGCATGGTTTTTTAATTAAAGAATCAGCTAGTGGAAAATCATCATATCAGAAACATCAAAAAGAAACTGCTTTCCGATAATTGGTATACGTTGAACAAGTTTACCTATGAGTATTTGCGTCCTGATGGCACATGGGAAACCCAACATCGTGAAGCCTATGACCGCGGTAATGGTGCGGCCATCCTACTCTACAACATAGAAAAAGGAACGGTTATATTAACGCGTCAGTTTCGAATGCCCACTTACGTCAACGGAAATGAAGATGGGATGATGGTTGAGGTCTGTGCCGGACTTTTGGAAAAAGGCAATGCGGAGGAGACCATTAAAATGGAAGTGGAGGAAGAGACCGGATATAAAATTGATGAGGTAAAAAAGGTCTTTGAAGCCTATATGTCCCCAGGCTCGGTAACCGAAATCCTTTACTTTTTTATTGGAAAGTATGAGGACAATATGAAGGTAAGCGAAGGAGGCGGTGCCGAAGACGAAACCGAAAACATAGAGGTACTGGAACTAAAATTTCAGGAAGCCCTACAAATGATAAAATCAGGAAAAATACAGGATGCCAAGACTATAATGCTGCTGCAATACGCCCAAATCAATAAGCTGTTGGGTCAATAATGATCATGCAACGCCTTAAGAGAATTGTAAATAGTATTTCGTATTTGTGAAGTGGGAACCTTAAAATGGTTGTTCATAAAACTAAAAATGAGCCACTTTCCTGATTTCGTCTTCAGATAACCGCCCAAATTGTAATTGTTGCCAAGCGAACCTGATTTTGCATATATAAAAGGTTCAACAGAAGGGTCTTTCCAAGTGTCCACGGTTCCGGATGCATCCCATAGGGGGAAAAGGGTAAACAAGCGTTCCTCTGGAATTTCCCGATAGAGTTTTTGAAGGATTTGCACAAAAGATTTAGGCGTAAAGAGATTATAACGGGATAGTCCCGAACCATCTACCCATCGGGGCATTTGTTCCAAATCGCTTAAATCATGTTCCAGTATATAATCAATCGCTTTTTGGGTGCTCAACGTATCAGAAAGTGCAGAGGAAACTGCCATCAATAATTGTTCAGCCAAAAAGTTATCACTTTCAAAAAGCATATCCTTGTAAATGGAATCTGTTTCCATACCATAAAGTGTTTTCTTTTCAACAGGAGGAAAGTGGTTTGCCAGGACAACTTCTGTCCCTAAAATATTTTCCAACAGCTGTTTTGTAAGGGAATCATGAGTCATAAATGGCACTTCCAGAGTGTCTTGTTCCGAGGGAGAAATATAAAAGTGGTTTCGCAGTTCATCTCTCATCAAGGTAGTATCCTTTAGCTCAACTTTGCCCATAAAGTAGTTTGGAGAAGCGTTTATTCTTTCAGCATAAGACAAAGTAACTACATTGCCATAGAGGGGAAGGGTACTTTTTTCTGGGGAGAAATAGGTATCATAATCTTCCCAAGCCCAACCCGGTCCAAACTTTGGCTCTTCTGAATTTTTAGTGTACAAAGCAATAGTCCCCTGTTTTTTTAGCCACTGAAGAGCGGTGCTATCAGCCAAACGGGGGTGTAACCAAGACGGATCTCCAACACCTTCTATATATAAGGTGTCGTTGTAGGAGCCATATTTTAAGGTAGCGATGTTTTTGGGCAATACTTTGATAGAGGCATAGAATGTGGCAATTTTGGTATTGCTGGCCGGGGTAAAATACCGATTACCATTGTGGGCGTACACTATTTTTTGAGTCTTGGCGTTTACTACTACCAGGCCATGAAAAGAATTTTTTAAAGCCTCATCCTGGAGTTGGTTTGTTAAGGTTGTGCGTACTGACGAACATCCAAAAAGCAAGAAAAGTCCTGCTATTACCGTGATTGTCAATAACTTAAATTTCTGGAAGAGAGGCAGGTACATAAGGTGGTTTATCGAATTTAACACTAAATTATTCAATTTTTAACTGCCCCTATGACCATCCAAACAAGTTTTTTGCTAAATTAGATGCACAACCACTTAATCAATTTAATCAAATTTCTATGCCCAGAGCAATGTTAGATTACACCAAAACAATCTTACAAAAAGTTAGTTTTGATGCAAGACTCTTCGCCAAAGAATTGAAAAAAGCTATTTCCCTGTTATTACCCAGTGAAATTGAAGAACTAAAAATCTGGTTGCAATTTTATATTGTTGATAAACCAGAATTACAACCTACATTATTACTATTAAAAGCTTAAAATAATCAAGGAGCCGCGAAAGCGGCTCTTTTAATTTTTGGCCAAGGGGCTAATAATTTTCACATCCTGAAATGCAATGGCCCCCCGAACAATACTGGAAATTACCTCTCGTAACGCATCCGTAATCTGAATTTTTAATTCGCTCTTGTGGTAGATCAAACTGATTTCGCGCGCTGGCGATGGGCTTTTAAAAGGTTTAAGGTTTCGTTTTTTGTCAGCATCCAGTTGTAGGGTATTCAGGTAGGGGAGTAGGGTCATGCCCATTCCCTCATCGGCCAAACTCACCAAGGTCTCAAAACTGCCGCTTTCAATCTTAAATTGTTCCCCTTGAATGTTCCTCGTAGATTTGCATAGATTAATGACCCCATCCCTAAAACAATGTCCGTCTTGGAGTAGTAAAATGTCATTGACATCTAAATGTTCCGTGGTCAATAATTCTTCCTTGGCCAACCGATGGTTTTGGGGCACATAGCCCACAAACGGTTCATAATAGAGTGGTCTTTCCTTAATGAATTCAATTTCCAAGGGTGTGGCGGCAATGGCAGCATCCAAATGGCCATCCAAAATATTTCTGATTAATGCATCTGTAGGTTGTTCCTTTATAATAAGGTTTACCTTGGGGTATTTTTTAATGAAAGTGTTCAAGAACATGGGCAACAATGTGGGCATTACGGTTGGAATAATCCCCAAAGTATAATCCCCTCCAATAAACCCTTTGTCCTGATCTACAATATCTTTGATACGCTCTGCCTCGGCAACAATATTTTTAGCCTGATCTACAATTTTTTTGCCCACTTCGGTGATGGTAATGGGCTTTTTACCCCGGTCAAAAATCAAAACACCAAGTTCATCCTCCAATTTTTGCACCTGCATGCTCAATGTAGGCTGGGTCACATAACTTTTTTCGGCTGCCAGGGTAAAGTTTTTATATTCGGCAACGGCAAGAACATATTGTAGTTGGGTAATGGTCATGTAGTATAAATTTGAACCATAAAAGTATAAAAACCTATCAATTTTATTTATAGAAAAATGGGTTAGGTGTGCGGTCTATCTCATAAATCTTTATATTTATTTGATTCAGAATCTGTGAGTGCACAAAATGACCCCAACCGAGCATAACAAACTGTTGGATTTTCTATCCGAGGTCCCTTTTTTTTCAGAAGTGGAGCGAACTTCTTTATTGGAGATGTACAAAAACTCTGAAACCCAACAATTCATTAAAAACAACCGGATTATTGAAAAGGGAGATGTTGGCGATGCCATGTATGTTATTTTGAAGGGAAAAGTAAAAGTGCATGATAAGGACCATTCCTATGGCACCTTAACCAAAGGAGATTGTTTTGGGGAATATGCCCTTATTGATGAAGAACCAAGATCTGTGTCGGTCACGGCGCTGGAGGAAACCAGCGTATTAAAGATTACCACGGCTTATTTCTCCCAGTTAATGGAGTCGGACAAAGGTTTTGTAAAAGGAGTAATGTCGGTTCTGATCAAAAGGCACCGCGAACTCGATATCATTCAGGAGGAATTGGCTTCCTCAAAAAAAGAGGTTGAACTGGCCAATGCCAAAATGACTGGACTTATTGATGGTGCCATGGATGCCATCATCATGTTCGATGGCAATTTTAGAATTCTCCTCGCTAATGATTCCGCCAAATCCATTATGGAAAACCATGAGGTGCTCCAAAGAAATATCCTGTTCTTTTTGGATGAAGCTGGAGCTGACCTATTGGAGAATTTGGTCAAATCGAAACAGGAGCAAAATAAGAATGCGTACTTGCCCAAGATCATCAAGGTTATTGGTTCCGATGGTACTGAAACCCTGCATGAGGGTACGCTTAGCAGCTATGGGGACGAAAAAGAAGTCTTTTATACCTTGATTCTACGCAATATTGATGACCGCTTGATGGCCGAACATAAAATCAGCTCGCTTGAAACTCAAACGGAGTACTTGCAGGAAGAAATCAAGGAGCTGACCAACGACCACGGCATCATTGCCCAGCACAAATCCATGAAAAAAGTATTGGACCTGATTGCGCAGGTGGCCCAGACAGAAGCTACCGTACTGATTCACGGGGAAACGGGTACGGGTAAAGAACTGGTGGCACGAGCTATTCATGCCGCCAGCAATCGAAGTGAGGGTCCTTTAATTCGCATTAATTGCGGAGCCATTCCAGCTAATTTAATTGAGAGTGAACTCTTTGGGCATGAAAAAGGAGCTTTTACTGGAGCAACCGCCAGTAGAAAAGGTCGATTTTTATTAGCAGACAAAGGAACTATTTTTTTGGATGAAATTGGGGAATTGCCGTTGGACCTTCAACCTAAATTATTACGGGTCATTCAAGAAGGGGAATTTGATCCCGTGGGAAGCTCCACTACCCAAAAAGTGGATGTACGGATTATTGCGGCTTCGCACCGAGACTTATTACAATTTTCCAAAGAAGGAAAGTTTAGGGAAGACCTTTATTATCGATTGAATGTGTTCCCGATTGAAATTCCGGCCTTGCGGGAACGTGGCAATGATGTTTCCCTTATTGCCGATGCCATGGTGGAACATTTTTCCAAAAAACTGAATCGAAAAATAAAAAAGCTGACCCAAGAGCAGAAAAAGCTTTTTCAAGAATATGATTGGCCCGGAAACGTTCGGGAACTCCAAAATTTAATGGAACGTGCTGTGATTGTTTCCCAAAATGGCGAGATTGATTGGTCATTCATCATTCCAAATTCCAATCCTCGAGCAATGGAAGTACAAAGCGCTGTTGAACCTGATCATATTCTCACCGCCCAGGAAATGATTCAATTGGAAAAAGAAAATATTGTAAAGGCATTAAAGCAAACCCGCTGGAAAGTTTCCGGAGAAAAAGGCGCAGCCGCTCTTCTTGGCGTGCCACCCACCACATTGACCTCCAAAATAAAGGCATTGGGCATTGTCCGTCCAGTGTAATTTCACGAAATCTCGTAATTTTTATAACGAAATATCGTAAATAAACGAAATTTCGTTACACTTTCTTTACTTAAAAACTATTTTAAAATATTAATAATCAATTAATTATGTTTTTTGGCACGCCAAATGCATCTACTCTGGCAAATGTTAATCAATTAATCTTAAAATCTAAAAACAATGATTACAACAGCAAACATTAAAAACGGAGTAAACGTAGATCAGTTAGTAGAAACTATCAACGCAGTACAAGAGAACCCAGCTTTGGCCAATTTCGAGTTTAGGGCGAAAAACAATTGGATTGATGGTGGCCACTGTGTTACCAGCATTCAAGATTACTACGGTGTAGGTCAAGAGCACCCAGTTAGAAAAGACAACTTTACTATGGAAGCTGACCACGTTGAGGTTCTTTTGGGCCAAGATCAAGCACCAAACCCTGCAGAGATCGTTTTGCACGCCCTTGGTTCTTGTTTGACTGGTGCTATGGCTTACCATGCTGCCGCCAACGGTATCGAAATTGAAGGAATGGAGTCCAGATTAAGCGGTGATGTTGACCTTCACGGATTCTTGGGTCTTGACCCTGAAGTTCGCAAAGGATACAACGGTATCACTGTAAAATTCAAAGTGAAGTCCGATGCTTCTGAAGAGCAATTGAGAGCTTTGTCACAATTCTCTCCGGTGTTCGACATGATCACCAATCCAACTCCTGTTACTATCGAGTTCGAAAAGTAAGAATCCTGAAATAAGCCGCTTCAAACTTTTTGGGGCGGCTTATTCCTTTTTATCTCAGACCAACTTTTACGCACTTCCTCTCATGAAATCACAACAACATATCATTACCAATGCAAATCAGGCCGTTGCGCATATTGCGTATCGTATCAATGATGTGTTTCCCATTTATCCCATTACACCATCTTCGGAAATGGCCGAATTGGTAGAGGAGTGGAGTGCCCACCATCAAAAAAATATTTTTGGCAATGTTCCTTCCGCATTTGAAATGCAAAGTGAGGCAGGAGTGGCCGGTGCCATGCACGGAGCCCTTCAGACCGGATCATTGACCAGCACTTTTACGGCATCACAGGGTTTGTTACTGATGATGCCCAACATGTATAAAATAGCGGCGGAACTGAGCCCGAATGTCATTCACGTAGCAACACGTTCCATTGCCACTCACGCCCTTTCGGTTTTTGGTGATCATAGCGATGTCATGGCTGTACGTAGTACAGGCTATGCGATGTTAGCCTCCGCCTCGGTACAGGAAGCCATGGATTTTGCGTTGATTTCCCAAGCGGCTTCATTGGAATCCCGAATTCCTTTTGTGCACTTCTTCGATGGATTTAGAACTTCCCACGAAGTGTCCAAAATTGAAAAAGTAAGCGATGCTACCATCAGCCGAATGATTGGCAGTGATTTGGTGGCCGCCCATCGAAATAGAGCTTTGAATCCTAATGCACCAGTGCTGCGGGGAACTTCGCAAGCTGCTGATGTTTTCTTTCAAAGCAGGGAAGCGGTGAATACCTATTATGATGCGTGCCCTAACATCGTTCAGCAAAAAATGGAAGATTTCGCGAAACTCACAGGACGTCAATACAAGGTTTTTGAATACGTAGGTCATCCTGAAGCTGAGCAAGTCATCATCGCCATGGCATCTGCCACGGAGACCATTGAAGAAACCATACACCATTTGAATGCTCAGGGCGAAAAGGTAGGCCTTTTAAAGGTTCGATTGTATCGACCATTTAGTGCGAAGCACTTTATTAACGCTATTCCCGAATCCTGCAAGGCCATTGCGGTTCTGGACCGCACCAAGGAACCCGGTTGTTCAGGGGAGCCTTTGTTTTTGGATGTAGTACAAACTGTGGCGCAAAGTGGTAGCTTTTCCAAGCTTCCTAAAATGGTTGGAGGTCGATATGGATTGAGTTCAAAAGAATTTACACCAGGCATGGTGAAATCCGTTGTGGACAACTTGAAACAGCCAAAACCACAGCACAATTTTACCGTTGGAATCACTGATGATGTGACCCAATTGAGTCTTCCAGACTCCAAATTGGAATTGCAGCAAAAAGGAATCCAGGCTCTTTTTTATGAAATCAAAGGAGACGAAACTGCTGCACATTTCAACAGCGTAATCAGGTTGACTGGAAACAAGGACAGCTTTGTTCAAGGCTATCAAGAATGCGATTATAAAAAATCCAACTCCCGAAGTGTGACCAATCTTCGCATTGCTAATAAACCTATTAGGGCGCCTTATTTTATTTCCGATGCGGATTTTATTGGTTGTACTAAGGTCGATTTTTTACAAAAGGATACCGTTTTGCAGCGGGTAAAGCAAGGAGGCATTATTGTGGTTCAATCCAAAGAAAATCTAAGCCAATTTTGGAACAATCTTTCTTCGGAAACCCAAAGATTGATTCAACAGAACGATGTTTCCTTATTTATAGTGGATGTGGAAAAGTTTAGCCTAGAAAACATCAATGTCTCTATATTACATGCTTGCTTTTTGGCATTGTACCCTGAATTAGCCGAAAATTCCAGGTTCGAGGCGTTCAAAAATCAGTTGCAAAAAGTAAATACTACAGCTATCACAGCATCGAAAGAGGGCGTTTTGTTGGCTGATACTGATTTTTCCAAAACGCTTTTGGGTCAACTTTTGGCTGGGAAGGGAAATGAAGTGCCCGTGAGCAAGTTGCCTGCTGACGGTACGTATCCCACGAATACTTCACGATACAATCAGCGCATGGTTGCTGAGGAAACCCCACAATGGTTGCCTGATTTGTGCACACAATGCGGTGCGTGCAGCATGGCGTGTCCGTCGGGAGCGTTGCGCATTAAAGTGTACGATGACAAAACCCTTCTGAATGCACCATTAAGCTGGAAAGCGATAGAAATTGATACGATTCTAGCGGACATTGATTTACTGAATTATACCATTCAAGTGAATCCTGACCAGTGTACTTCGTGCAATGCTTGTGTGGATGCATGTCCGGCAAAAGCTTTAGTGATGGGCAAAACAGCAACCAAAATCGAAAAGGAACGTAAAAACTGGGACTACTTCGCCAGTATTCCAGAAGTGGACCGTAACAGAATTGATAACACCAAAGTCAGTCAACAACAACTACAAGAACCCTTGTTCAAATATCCCATGGGGGAGGATGGCTGTGGAGAAGCTCCCTATTTAAAATTGATGTCCCAATTGTTCGGAGATCGCGCATTAGTGGCCAACGCTACGGGGGCCAGCTCCATTTTTGGAGGAGCCCTTCCAACCACACCATGGGCTACAAATAAAGAGGGGAGAGGTCCCGCATGGTCTAACTCCCTGTTCGAGGACAATGCAGAATTTGGATTAGGCTTTCGTTTGTCTTTGGACCAACACGAAGTTGAAGCCAAGCAATTGCTCAAAAAAGTATCAGCCTTCATCGGTGACCGATTGATTCAGGATATTTTGTCTGCAAAGCAGACCACGGAGCGTGAGATCAATCAGCAAAGAAAACGTGTTGAAGAGCTAAAGTCTTTATTGAATAAAGTCCGCATGCCCGAAGCACGAAAATTGTCACGAATTGCCGACAGTTTGGTCAAGAAAAGTGTTTGGATTGTTGGTGGCGATGGTTGGGCCTATGATATTGGCTACGGAGGATTGGACCACGTGCTGGCATCGGGTAAAAATGTGAATATTTTGGTATTGGACAATGAGGTCTACTCCAATACAGGCAACCAAGCGTCCAAGGCTACCCCTTATGGTGCCTCTGCAAAATTTGCCGCTACTGGAAAACAGAAACAGAAAAAAGACTTGGGTGCATTGGCCATGCACTACAATGATGTGTATGTAGCTTCAGTGGCCATAGGTGCCGACCAAGAACAAACCTTAAAAGCTTTTGTAGAGGCGGAAGCCCATGACGGTCCCTCCTTGATCATTGCCTATTGCCACAGCCTAGCACATGGAATTGATATGAAAAACCCGTCTCAATATCATAAGATGGCAGTAGCCTCTGGGCAATGGTTGTTGTACCGAAATGACCCTAGGAGAGTGGAAAAAGGTATACCTGCACTACAATTGGACTCAGAAGCACCAAGTGTTGGGATAGAACGGTATTTACAGATGGAAAATCGATTTAAGATGATTTTTGGAACTGATTCGGAAGCTTCTTGGGAAATGCTTCAAACAGCGCAGCAAAATGTAAATCAACGTTTTGAAAAATACCAACGCATGGCTTCATCGATCACCTTGGGAGTGAGCTTGGTGGAGCAATTGAATTAACGGATTACTTTTCATGCATTACCGTACCGGATTTCCAGTCTTCGGGAGGACCTAAAATGGCATATTTCTTCGCTAAATCATTAAAATAGTGCGCTACTGAATCCCCTGGATTTTTGTACAGAACCCATTCAAATGCGGTAGAGGCCTCGTTAAATTGGCTATCAAAAAACAGCTCTATGCCCTGGTCATAATGGGTTTTGGTCTCTAGTTTCAAAGAAATGCTTTCAATGCTATCGCCGTCAATACATTCATAGGTTTCCAAGGCTTTTTGTTTTCCTTTCACACGTACTTTTCCCAAATATCTAAAATTGAAACCGGACGGGTCTTCCATTAACTCCAGACTACTTCCACTGATGATGATATTAGCTCCAAAGTGTTTCGTCATACCCTCAACCCGAGCGGCACTGTTTACCGTATCGGCAATTACGGCGGGGTCGTTTCGTTTGGAATCGCCAATGATTCCCATGATCAACGGACCCGTATGCAGTCCAATTCCTACCGATAAGGGTTTGTATCCTTTTTCTTCGACCCTTCTCTTGTTGTAGAGTGATAGGGTGCGTTGCATTTCAATGGCGGCATCCAGTGCATTTTCTGGATTTTTTGGGAACAGGGCCATGATACCATCTCCCATATATTGGTTCACAAAACCTTTGTTTTCTTTTATAACGGGGCCCATTCGGCCTACGTAGGCATTTACGAACTTAAAGTTTTGCTCTGGGGTCATGCCCTCTGCCAATGAAGTGTAATCTCTAATGTCAGAAAACAGCACCGTAACATTCTTTTCCGTATGGTCACCAAGTTTAATGTCGGTTATGGACTCTTTTCCCACCGATTTTACAAACTCCGAAGGAACAAATCGGGATGTGGCCCTATGAATGGTGTTTAGGTTGAGGTGTGTTTTAAGGCGACTCAAAAGTTCACCTTTGGAAAAGGGTTTGGTGAGGTAGTCATTGGCGCCGGAGTTAAACCCGGTTACCAAATCGTTCACCGTGTTTTTGGCTGTCAACAGAATGATGGGAAGGTCACTGGTGGAATAGTGTTCCCTGATTTTTTCACATACTTCGTACCCAGACATCCCCGGCATCATAATGTCCAGCAAAATCATACTAAAATCGGTTTCTTCTCCAATCAATTTTAGTGCTTCTTTACCATTATTGGCCTCAATGATATTGTATCCGGCCATGCTCAGGTGGTTTTCCAGCACCCTACGGTTTACGGGCTCATCATCCACAATAAGGATTTTGGGAGCTTCTTCTGAAAGTTTTGGTTTTTCTTTGGATAATACCTGAACTGGACCGCTGTTTATGGTTTGAACAGAAGCCAGGGGTTGGCGCACTTCAAGCTTCAGTTCTTTTCGGGTTTTATCACTCAGTGGAAGTGTAAAGGAAAAGATGGAACCTTTCCCAATTTCTGAAGAAACGGTAATGGTTCCCCCATGAAGTTCTACCAATTGCTTGGTCACCGACAGGCCTAATCCGGTACCTCCGTATTCTCGCTGCACCGAACCATCTCCTTGTTCAAATGAATTGAATATGTCATTAATTTTATCGGAAGGAATTCCAATACCGGTATCCGAAATGGAAATGGAGAGTAGGTCTCCTTTAACTTCAGCAAATAGACTGATGTACCCTTTCTCCGTAAACTTGATGGCATTGCCCACCAGATTGTGCATGATTTGTTGCAGGCGGTTCTCGTCCGCTTCCACCAAAGGAACATTTTTAGGGATGGAATTGATAAACTTCAGCTGTTTGTCTTTCAGTAGCGGTTGCGAAAGTCGCAACACAATATTGGAAATGGCATACACATCCACGGGTGCTTTGGAAAGTTCAAGGTCTTGGTTTCTCAGTTTTGAAAAATCAAGGATATCGTTTACCAAATGGGAAAGACGTCTGCCACTATTGGCAATCATTTCTAAATTCTCAAGAGCTTCGCTTGGTAATTTTCCCGCCACGCCATCCTGCAAGGACTCCGTTAGCCCAACAATGCCCACCAAAGGTGTACGCAGTTCGTGGGAGGTATTGGCAAGGAATTCATCTTTGAGTTTGTCAATTTTTTGGAGTTCGGCGACTCGTTGCTTTTCAAGCTCTGTACGTTTTCGCTCTTCCAAAACGGCCCTTTGCTTCTCTTCTTCGGCTTGCTTGGCACGTTGTCCTTGTTTGTATCGATTAAAGGCAAACCATAGAAAGAGTAGGGCAGCAGCGGAAATGCCAATAATGATGTTCCGTAGGGTCTTTTGCTGATTCAGTTTTAGGGTATTGATTTCAGCATCTTTTTGGAGTGAGGCTATGGCATCCTGTTTCTTTTCAGTATCAAACCGGACTTGGAGCTCTTCAATTTGTTTGGACTTCTCTACATTGAAAAGACTATCCTTTATGGAAATAAACTGGTTCTTAAAAGCCAGAGCTTTTTCAAAATTGCCCGTACCCTCATAAATGGAGGAAAGGATTTTATAATTCTCCTGAAGCTGCTCCAGTGCCCCAATTTCCTTTGCAATGGCAATCGCAGAATTGATATTCTGCTCAGCTTGGGCATAATTTCCCATTTCAAAATAAATGGCTCCTATTTGGGTATAACTCATGGATAGCTCCAAGCGCTGTCCCAACTTTTCCCGAAGTGACAATGCTTTTTTGTGGTAATCCAAAGCTTGTGGGTATAGCTTTTTATGCCCGTAGACTTTTCCCAAGGCCTCATAATCAAAAGCGATGCCCCATTCACTATGGGTCTCTTGGTCCAAGAGTAGTGCATCGTTAAAGTATTGAAGGGCAAGGTCATAATTGTTTCGCAACAAGTGGGTATCTCCAATATTGAAAAGGCAATTGGCTATTTCGGTTTTATCACCCAAGTCTTGGAAGATGCTCAAAGCCTTTTGGTAGCTCTCCATGGCTTGGTCTATTTTTCCTGTCTTCTTCAAAATCTCACCCAGGGCATTCAGGGTAGTGGCAATGCTGAACGGGTCTTCATGTTCTTCGTAGATTTTGAGGATGTCATAATAGATTTTCAGACTCTCATCATAATTCCCCAAATTGTCAAGAATAATGGCCTTTTGGTACAATCCATTGGCCATGGCAAACGGCTCTTTTTTAGTTTGTTCAAAATTCAGATATGCATCAATATAGGTCAGGGCCTTGCTGTAATTGCCGCGCTGTCTTTCAAGGACTGTGTATTGGTAATCCGCCATGGAAAGCCCCCAAGGTATATTGGCTTTTTTACTGATGGATTGAAAGCTATCTATGTGTTTTTTGGCCAATTCTGCATTGCCACGATTATTTAAATATTCCCAAGAAATATCTTTTAGTATACGTATTCGAAGTGAATCCGATTTTACAGTTGAATAGATTTCCTGAAGACTATCAATACGGCTCGTTTGCCCTTGCAATGTGTTCACAACAATGCATAGAAAGATCACTATGGAGGCTGACCGTTTGATGGATATGGTTTTAGGTTGATGTACAGTAAGTTAAATGTAGTGCATTAAAGCGTTCCCCACAAAAAAATAAACCCGCCTGAGCGGGTTTGCTTAAGATATTTTTGTAGTTAAATTTGGTTATTGCTGCATTTTCAGATAATAGTCCACCGAATGTTTTCCAGACCCATAAAGGACAAAGAAGATACAGGCAAAAAATACAATCAAGGCCGTGATAAGATTGGACAGGTGCATTACGCCCAAAAAATTGGTCAAAATAGCACCCAACAAAATGGGCAGCTGTGCAAAGACGGCCCATCGGGTAAGTAAACCCACCACAATCAGAAATCCGCCTACAAAATGAGCAGGAGCCACATAGTGCAGAATAATCATGCCGCCCGGCATTTCTTGAAAGGGCCTCACCATCTCTGACATTTGTTCATAATTGGTCATGAACTCAATGCCTTTGATAAAAAGGAACACCCCAAGAGCAACCCGTAAAAGATCCAAAGGATAATAAGTGTGGGCATTGGCCCATTTGTTCAAGTTTTTAACTGTTCCCATGGTTTTTGAATTTAAAATTCACACTATAATATACTCAT
Source organism: Bacteroidia bacterium (assembly GCA_030427985.1). Taxonomy (GTDB): domain Bacteria; phylum Bacteroidota; class Bacteroidia; order Flavobacteriales; family Flavobacteriaceae; genus Flagellimonas. The sequence continues at coordinate 18,921 of JAUIBH010000003.1, forward strand.
TTTTAGTTAAGTATGAAAATAGCGACCATCAAAAAAGAACAGTCTGTAATGCAGTCAGTCATTTTTGGGCTTACGGATGCCAAGCTTCCCACTTTAGGGATGCAGTTAAGCGGGGGAGAGAACCAATTCCATCTGAATATCACTGCGCTCATAAGGGGAAGTTGCGCCAACAACCTCTCTAAAACCTAATTTTTGATAAAGATGTAAGGCAGGTTTTAAAATTCGGTTGCTCTCCAAATACAATTTTTTGGCGCCCATAGCTTTGGCTTTTTCCACCATGTGCTGACCCAAAAGTTTGCCAATTCCTCTTCCTTGGACTTTGGGAGAAACGCCCATTTTGGCCAATTCAAAATCATATGCTTCATGAACACTGGGAATTAGGGCACATACACCAACGGGCGTGGAGTTTAGTAAGGCCACAGCAATGTAACCACCTTTATCCAGAATGTACTCCTTGGGATGGTTCAAGGAAACCCGATCCATTTCTTCCATTTTAAAGTATTTTACAATCCATTCTTCATTAAGTGACCTAAAGTCAGCAGCATACGTATCAGAATAGGGAACTATGACTATTGGGTTATCCATGGGAAAAGCATTTGAATCAAGAATAGCACAAAATTAGTCGGATTGAATAAAAAAGATAACAGGTAACTCGCTCTTTTCTAGCGAAAACACCCAATTTTTTTTGGTTAATTACGTTAACTTAAAAAGTGGGCTGGTTTTTCAACGAAAAAATTAGCTCTTTAACGAGAAAATACTTAAGATTGTACAGTATTTAAGTAATAAAACTCTTACAAGTTCCCAAATCTTGCTAATGAGACCAAATCAAAAATACCTGTCTAACCCCAGCAGGCCAGTTAACCTACAAATTCCAATCGGCTATGGATATAAAACTACCTTTATTTTCCAAATACATAACCTTGTTCTCATTTGAACGGGTTTTTTATTTGGTTTTATGTTGCTTTTTACTGGGCCCAGTGGTTCATTCCCAGGACAGTAATCCCTATGTTACGTACAATGTTCCGTTTCAAAATTTGCTGAAATTTAACCGATTTTTGATCAACCCTACCTTTTCTTCGGTCAGGGAAGACAAATCGTATGTGAATTTATTCCATAGAAGTCAGAGCGCAGATTTTGACAACAACAGTCAGAATTATTTTTTGAGCTACAGTGGCCAGATAAACGATAAGATAGGTTTAGGATTTAGTCTGTACAATCAGCAAGATGGGGTAATCTCAAACCTAGGGGTAATGGCCAATTATGCACACGGTATTCAATTGGGGAGGGAGAGCAGTCTCACCTTTGGGGTCAATATTCCCTATTATGTGAGTGGATTTGACCCTGATAGAGCGGTAGCGATGGAGGAGGACCCTGTACTCAATGATACCCCCAAGAACTCTATTATTTCATTTCAACCTGGGCTGAACCTTTCTGTTGGTAAGTTTGATTTTGGCGTGTTTGCCCATAACTTATTGGATTATAATATGAGTTCTGGAAAATCTTTGACAGACCTGAACCAAAAAACATTCTCCGGACACATTCAATTTGCCCAAGAATTTAAAAATGGTTCCGGAATTTTTGAAGATGGCCGGTTGTTGCCCTTGGCCCGAGTACGATTGGAGGGTGAAGAGGATCCCATTTTTGGTGGCGGTATCATTTTGGATCTCCCCAAGTTGGGCTGGATTCAAGGCGGATACGATCAGTTTTACGGAGCTTCGGCTGGTACAGGTTTCAATCTTAACCGCAGACTATCTTTTGGATACAACTTTGAGAAAAACCTGAATAACGACTTCATAAACTTGGGAGTAACGCACGAAATATCAATCGCTTATTCCTTTGTCCCCATGATGGCCAAGAATATTATGGTGAACAATGAGGATGACCCTAAAGCTCCAAAACCCATTGAGGGTGGGCTGGTGGCAGACACCAAAAAGGAAAAGAAAGAGAAAAAGGGCAAGTTGGATGTTGATACTACTTTGCGCCCGACCAATAAAGAGGATTTGGCGTTTTGGGAAGAGCAAATCGCAATTCTAAAAGCCCAACAAGAAGATAGCCACGCTGTAATTGACGAATTGCTTTTTAAAATGGACTCGATGGAGCAGAGTCGCCAAAAGGAGCTTGAAAAGCGATTTGAAATGGTGATGCGGATGGTAAAACGCCAAACGGATGACAAACACCCTGATGTTGAAGCCAAAGCAGAGGAATTGTATTTTGCCAACAGTGAAGATTTGGACTCCGTTTACAATTCCATTGAAAAGAAACGCTTAGCGGATAACTCAACCGTTACCAAAAAAGAGGTTCCAGAGAAAAAAGGAACATTCAATGGTGGAGCCTACAAACCCATTGAAAAATTCATCAGTTTAGATGGAGTGGGAAAGGGGCATTACATTGTGGCCAATGTATTTAAAAATGAAAATTACCTTAAAAGTTTCATGGCCAAACTCAAGGCGCAGGGGCTAAATCCGCAGTATTTTAAAAACCCTGAGAACGGTCTCAATTATGTCTACTTGGCCAAGTACGATGAAAATACAGAGGCGTATGCCGCTTATCAATCCAAAATGAAAGGGGAATACAAAGATGAAATCTGGATCATGCATGTGGACAATCCCCGATATTCCAATTGGGCGGATGCCATTTTCCAAGATATTGAATAGGGTAACCTACGGTTTTCTGTTCCTCATTTCTGAAGCAATAGCCTTGCTGTTGGCATCACGTTCTTCAAGCGCTGAAATGATGTTGGCGTGGTCCTCAGTCCGGGTTTGGGAAAGCTTATAAGTGGCCTGAATGTTACTGATTTCAATCTGAAATCCTACAACGCCTTTCACCTGTCGCAATGTTTTGGGCGACATATTTTTGAGCGAAATAGGGTGTTTTGAACCCTGTTCATACTTATCTACCAATTTGTGCATGGAAGCTAGGGTTTCTTCCTCCGACAAGACTTTTAATGTGCCATACACATGCACCGCAATGTAGTTCCAGGTTGGAACCTCCTCTTCCTTATACCACGAAGATGAAATATAGCTGTGCGGCCCATTGAAGATGCAGAGCACTTCTTGATTTTCTGAAAAGTGTTTCCATTGGGGATTTGCCTTGGCAATGTGCCCCACAAGAATGTCTTTTCCATCATTGGTTTTGTCCAATTCCAAAGGAATATGGGTGGCCCAGGGCTTATTGTCCACTGTATTTATTAAGATTCCAAAACTGTTGTTGACCAAGAATTCCTTTATTTCGGCAAGGTTTTCATTCTTGTAGTGCTGGGGAATGTACATAAATGAGTTGGATACTGTAAATTAATTATTGGTGATGGTTTGCATAGTGTTCTTGGATGAGGTCCCTTCCAAAATCACCATCAAAATCGCGCCAAACACTGTGAATATGATTGGCATTGTTCTGGGAATTATCAAATTCAATTAAAAAGGTTTTTCCTTGAATGCTGTAATAGTGAGGTTTGCCCAAAGTGGTGGCTCCAGCCCAAGCAAAATGAATGTCTTGTTTTTCTTCGGATTCCAATTTTGTCATTCGGGCTTTGGCAATTTCATCCGGTACTGCGGAAATGTATTCATGGATGAGTTCTAGTAAAGCCTCTTGCTGTGATTTGCTCAATTCTGGTAAAGAGATGCCCTTGGGGCTGTCCGGGGATACTCGTACAGAATTCTTGGTCAAGATGTCCCATGGTGCTTTTTCATCAAAAATGGCCTTTGTCTTTTGTTCCGAAGATAGCGAGTTGATGAGCTGCAACCCCAAATTTTCCTCCATGGCCAAGGTATGCTCCCCTTTTCTTGGGCCAGATTGAACAATGGCGGGATTGGCACCAAAAAATCGAGGTGTGAAAGATACTTCATCGTCAACACTGGTGAAGCTTAACAGGATGTGATGTCCTTCAAAAGTCCAGCTCCAAATCTTATCTTTTGCTGGGTCGCCATATATTGAAATGTGATATTTGTTGATATCGCGCATATGGGTGTCCCCTGTTTCTTCGGCCAATACGTTTTCCAAACTCATGATGTCCATGGTTTTATTGTACCCAGATTTGCTCAGATGATGCTGAAGCATTTTATGGAACAATTCTTTCTGTTTAGCATTCAATTCCCCCATTTGAATCCCTGTTCTTGGCCACATGGTAGCTGGGAAATAATGCCAGGTTTCCCGGGATACATCATCAAATTGCAATTGGGTCTTGCTCAGTTGGGCATCATTTAGTGCGTTCAGGAAATCCAAGACCGGGTCTGTGGCATACGATTGCAAGGAAAACAAGAACAGAAAGATCAGAAATGGAATATTTTTTTTCATGGCTATATAGCAATCAAGCCATTACTGCTTGATTTTATGGATATTAATTGATTAAAGATAGGGTAAATTGATTTCAAAGGTTGATGAATCAAAAAATATCACAATAAAAAAGCGGGACGTTTGTCCCGCTTCTTATTATATAGCATATGAATAAAGCCTAATTGCTTTCTTCCATTTCTTCTTCAACCACTTCAGCTTCCAACTGAAAATCTTGTACAGTTTTGTTGGCCGCCACAATATTGACTTCCAAGGTATCGCTATTCACATAGCCTGTCAAAGAAGCAAAAGCCTTGTAGGTACCAGCTTCAAGACCCATGATGGCATAATTTCCATCAATATTGGTTGCGCCAGAGGTGATAGGCTCATCATTGGCATCCAATATGGAAATTTGGGCGGCATCCAATACAACGGTTTCTTCCCCATCCATAGTGGTTACTGTTCCGCTTAAGGTTCCTGCTGTTGAAAGGTTTGACGCTTTGATCACAGGTTTAAAGTTGAACCCATTGATACCATCCACTGAGTTAAGGTTTCCTTTGGCCACAAAGGAACGGCTTACATCAAAATCCAACAATAAATCGCTAGATAGACCTCCTGCAACGGTCAAACCTGGTTCAATAAATACTTTGATGCCAGTCTGTGCTCCGCTGGGAACATTCAAATCAAAAGTACGTTCATCGGTTAGGACGACATTTACACCTTTTACGTGTACCCGCACCAAATCATAAGTACCTACAGGGATTTCCACATCGGCCAACTCCTCGGTAACACCATTGGTAAGGTCTAAAAGGTTCACGGATATTTCCTCTTCCATTAAGGTAACAAAAGAAGATCCTTCCGTATCATCATCCATTTCATCATCATCGCCATCTTTTAATCGCGCATCTACTTTAAAGACAGTAACATTGGCTTCAGCGACCATATCAAATGGAAAGGGGGCATCTGTAAGTTGAACGGTAATTCTTCCGGTGGTGTCACCAGGATTTCCGTTGTTTTCATCTTCAGAACAGCCAATGAATGCGAATAAAGCAAGGCTTACTGCATAAAAAAAGATTTTAGTTCTCATAAATCGGGGTTTTATTTATTAATAGTAACTTAACTAATTACGCAGAAAACCCCGACTAAAGATTGATAGCCCCTTTGTTTTTCGATGAACTACATGTTTCTTTTAGTTTTTTGTAACTAAAATCTTACGGATTATTGGTCTCCACGAGGCGCAACTTCACCACTGGAACCACTGAGGTCTTTTCTGAAAATCCACAATTCACCCAAATCTCCATTGGTGGCAGCATCTACATCTTTGAGAAAGCTTGCAAAGCTTCCGGCTCCATGAACTTCTTCATACCATTGTGGAAATTTGTCCTCTTGCCCCATCCATGAAGATGAATCAAAAAAATCAACCCAGACAAAATCCTTCCCTTCCATATTGGGCAATTCGTTGTAGTAAGCGCCCCATTGTTGGTCAGGGTCCTTGGTCTTGAAAACTTTGTAGACCTTGTCTAAAATGGAGTTAAACTCCATTTGTTTGAATCTTTTGATGTCCACCATAAAAATGGAAAGGTTTTTTAGGTTGAAATCCTTTGAAAAATTGGAATGGGCCAAGTCATTTTTCCAATAATTGGTCTCCATTTCAGGCAAAGCATTTGCAGCCACATTGTTGTTCCAGTCCGCGGTATGTACATCATCATAGTTGCTCACATCGTCAAGGGCTGTCCATGCAGTGGGCCCCATGCTCCAAATATATTTTCCGGAGTTTTTGCCACTGGCCACCCAAAAAACACTTACGGTACCCGCACCGTTGGCGTGATATTTTTTGTTGTGGGCAGCCAAGCCTGCTTCAAAAGCACCAATTTTTTCAGGATGTGGGGTCATCATTATGTTCATGAAAATTGGACCTTGCATCTCTTGTGCCATTGCAATAAGAGGCACCATTGTTAGGATTACTAGTAATCGTTTCATTTTGTTGTTGTTTAGTTTTAGTTATTCCGTTTGTTCTTCATCCATCATTTTGGCTTCGGCTTCTATCTTTTGAAGCTCTAAAATAATTTCAGTGGGATCCCAATACCCGTGTTCCCTTACTATTTTGCCATCCACAAATTGAAAGGTCAAATGCACGGGTACCTCAAATTCTTTTCCGTTGGCTGCCAAGGAACCTTTCCAGGTCAACCAACAGTTTACCCAGGTCTCACCCTCGTCTGTAACCACCATTTCATATTCTTGGTGATTGTCTCCAAACCCTCGGGAAGTATACTCACTGTCCGCTTCTTTGTGATAAGCAATTGCCTCAGAAGAGGACAAGGGGTTGTCCTTGGTATTGTAATAGGTCTTTGAGGTGTCTGCAAACATGCTGGTGTCGTAATTTTTAGTATCGTAATTGGAAATCACTTTTTTGACAATGTCGATTTCCGGGGAATTTTGGGTGTAGCGTACCGGACCTTGCTGGCAGGCATTAAAAATCAGCGCCAAAACGGCGCATAGCGAAAAGGTTTTCATTGATAGTGCTCTCATAATGTTGCTATTTAGGTTGATGTGTTACGAATCTGCAATCTAGGTTGGACAAAAGACCACTGTACTCCAAGACTTAAGAATAAGATTGATGCTTGCTCTTGAGTCTTGCTATTTGGCTCTAGAATCTATTCGATTTGGGAAACAACTTGCCTAATTTTCAACATCGTGAATCAAGTCCCGCGCAAGTGAAAGATCTACTTTAGGTATGGGGAACTAAAAAATAAGGAGCAGGTAACGGACATGCCGTTATCGTTATTTAAATATACTAAAAAAATGTTAACAAAATTCAATTGTATTGAATTTCACTGGATTCAAATAATTTAAAATCAATTATTTAGCCTTTTTCTTACAAATATCCAGTTTCATCCATGCAAATCTATTTTACCAGCTTTGGGGTGATGACAATTAAAGAAAAAGCCCAGATGAGTTCATCTGGGCTTGTTGGGAAGGATTTATTCAAAAGTATAAGTAGTTTTTATAGCCTCTGTGACCCGGAAATACCCATAGGCAATGTTGTTTGGATTATCCGCATTCACACAATTGCCTACTAAAGGCACTGGAGTTGGACTAAAGGGGTTTCCTGAGTTTTCATACTGTTCCACGAGTAGTCTCAAATAGTCATGATATTGTTTAGATATGCCGTAAAAAGCTATGTCTACCGTTTCTCCAGGTTGAAATTCTGTGATACCATCATCCTCGTCGGCTAATTTTTCATAGTAGATAGTGAATTCATTCCCATCAATAAACTCATCTTTGATGTAATATAGCTCTGGAAAGAGATTTGCCTCACTTTTAAAACGAAGAAAGTAATAGTTTTCAATGTTTGCAGGATCCTGAAAAGTCACGTTCACCTCCAAGGCATCTTCATCTTCTCCATCTTCGATGGATTGGTAGACATCCACAATATCACTCGCACCAACCAGGGTCTCGGTGGCCGAATATCGTTCATCGTTATAAATGACTTCCAATGTGTAGGTGTTTCCTATCACTGGAATAAAACTGGAGGTCGTGTATTCGCCATTATTTTGATCCTCAAAAACAAATTCAGCCCCTGAATCTTCATTGGTGACCCTTACCGATGCTCCGAGAACAGGAGCAATTTTTTGTTCAGCAAAATAAGGGGTTGAAGTGCTCAATAAAATGGTCTGGTCACTCCCTGTAGTACCTCTTTCCCAATCCAGCGAAGCTTCAATGGTAAGTCTCGGTGGAGCTTCTGGCACATCAACTTCAACAACATCGGTGCAAGAAACGCCGATAAGTAAAAAACAGAAATAAAATATGTGAAATGGTTTCATCAGTTTAGAATTTAAAATTATAGGTTACAGAAGGCACAATGCCAAAAATGGCGGTTCGGGTGGCCTCGTTGGCCCCGGTCTCCAAATTTTGACCAAAGGAGATGGAGGCCGCATTTTTCCGATTGAATACGTTGTAGATGCCAAAGACCCATTCGCCCTTCCATTTTTTATCGGGTCTTCGGTTGGGACGATAGGTAGCAGAGACATCCAAGCGGTAGTAAGCGGGCAATCGGTCTGCGTTGCGCTGTGAATAACTGGCAATGGAAACGCCTTCGTATTGATACTGTCCATTGGGGTAGGTGACGGGGCGTCCAGTTTGATAAATGGCATTGGCCCCAAAACTCCATTTGTCATTTAACTGATAAGCTCCAGTGAGGGAGATGTCGTGAGTACGATCATAAGGCGTACTGTACCATTCGCCATTGTTGATCCCTGGGCCACCTGCATTGCCCCCAGGAGTGCGCTGCTCAGATTTGGCCAGGGTATAGGCCACCCAGCCCGTAAATGCTCCTTCATTTTTGCGTAGCAACACTTCGAGACCATAGGCACGGGATTCACCGGAGAGTACTTCCCGTTCAATGGTGTTATTGCCGATCAGGTCAGAGCCGTCAATGTAATCAATCCGATTGTCCACGGTTTTGTAGAAGGTTTCCACTTCCATGGAATACATTTTGTCCTTGAAGTTTCTGAAATATCCTAAAGCAAACTGATCGGAAAGTTGTGGTTTGATGTATTTGCCACTGGGTGTCCAAACATCAATAGGCGTTACCGCTGAAGTGTTGGACAGCAAATGAATGTATTGGGCCGCTCTGGAATACCCCGCTTTTACCGAAGAGACCTCGTTGAGTTGATAGGCCAAGGATACTCGGGGCTCAAAATTGCTGAACGTTTCAATGCTCTCACTTTTTGAATATATAGTCTCGCCAATGGGATCCTGCCGCTCGTAAATGCGCAGAGTACTGTTGTACACCAACGGACGGTCATTCGCATAGTCATTCAAAGGTTGTCCCCCCATCCGGTTAAAATGACTGAACCGAATCCCATATTGAGCTGTTAGGTCATCGGTTAGTTTATGTTCTGCATTAATATAAACAGCACTTTCCAGGGCTCTTTTCTTGTCTAACTGCAATTCATTGATGGCAGAAGTTGGACTTGTGGGCTTTATCTGTCCTGGATCAAATACATACTTTATGGTACTTGCTCCAAAATCCAATTTAAAGGCATCATTGAAATAATACTTTAGATCGTACTTAATATTATAGTTTTGGATCGAGGAAACCCAATCAAACTCAAAATCGTTGATGTTGAGTTCGTAATCGTAATTGCTATAGATTAAGGAAAGGTTAGAAAAGAGCCTGTCATTGAAAATATGGTTCCAACGAAGGTTTCCAGATGCGTTTCCATAACTGCTACTAAAAGAGCCGCCTATATCAAAGAGGTCGCGTCCAAAATATCCAGATAAATACAGACGATTGTTTTTGTTGAGGTTATAGTTGGTCTTCAGGTTGAGATCATAAAAACTGGCACTGTTGTCCTCGCCAGCCAGTTTTAGGAAGAGATGGGCATAGGAACCTCTACCTGCCACCAAAAAAGAACCGCGGTCATTGAACATAGGTCCTTCCAGGGCCAATCGGCTGGATATGGCGCCAATGCCTCCGGTCATCTCAAAGTTTTTACTGTTTCCGTCCTTTTGGCGAACATCCAAGACTGAGGATACGCGGCCTCCAAATCTGGCAGGAATACCGCCTTTGTATAATTTTAGGTCCTTGACCGCATCCGCATTGAATACTGAGAAGAAACCCAATAGGTGGGAGGTGTTGTAAATAATGGCCTCATCCAGTAACACCAAGTTTTGGTCCACTGCGCCGCCACGCACATGAAAGCCGCTGGAGCCTTCCCCGTTGCTGGTAACCCCGGGAAGAATCTGCAACGACTTAATGATATCTACTTCACCTAAAACCACGGGCATTTGTTTCACCGTTTTAATGTTGAGTTTGGAAACACTCATCTCAGGTTTGCGGAGTACGGCGCGTTCAGGCTCTTCGGCAGTGACTTCAACCTCATCCAATTGCGTGGAAAATTCCACCAGTTCCATATTCAAGGTGATATTTTTATCTAAAACCACTTGCTTGCTGACTTCATTAAAGCCCATATACGAAAAAATGAGGGTATAAGAACCTGGAGGGGCACTGATTGAATAGAAGCCATACTCATTGGTAATAGCACCAATGTCTGTTCCTTTTAAAAAAATGGAAGTACCAAAAAGGGTTTCCCCATTGCTTTGGTCGGTTACTTTTCCACTGATGGTAAAATTGTTTTGGGCTTGCACTAACGATGAGCCCAATACAAGGGACAGGGCCAAGCACCAATAGGCTGGCCCGTTCCTTTTTTTGTTTTGTTTCATTTAATGATTTGAATTAAGAATTACGATTCGTTTTTTGATGTCTTCGCTTTAATGACATTTCAAAAAAGCAAAGGTTGCATGGGAATGAAAAAAAGAAGTTAACACGGAACGTGAGGTATTCGTTTGGGCAGAGACGTTGTTCGTCTAAGTTTCAAAGGGGAGACCAAAAAGATTGCCTAAATTCACTTCATCACATAATTGCAAAACAATGAATAAATTCCTTTTGGCGATGGCCGTGGTGCTGTCCTTGACCGCTTGTACAGAAAAAAACAAAATTCCGGTTTACGCTTGGATTGGAGGTCCAGGAGAAGCCACCGACCAAGAATTGGCGACCCAATTTTCAGATTTGAAAGAGAAGGGTGTGGATGGACTGATGTACAATGGCGGACATGACCCCCAGACCTATAAACGCGTCGGGAAATTGGTAAAAGAGGCGGGAATGGAGTTCCATACTTGGATTCCCACCATGGTACAGGGCGAAAATCCAAAGTTGAAAAAGGAATGGTACGCCATCAATGGAAAAGGAGAGTCGGCTTTTGATAAGCCTGCCTATGTCCCGCATTATACATTTTTGTGTCCGAGTAAGGAAGGGGTCTATAACTTTTTGGCCAATCTCTATGGGAGTGTGGCCGAAATAGAGGAAGTGGACGGCATTCATTTGGATTACATCCGCTTTCCCGATGTGATTTTGGCTAGAGGTCTATGGGACAAATATGGACTGGTGATGGATAGGGAATACCCCCAATTTGATTATTGCTATTGTGATGATTGCACATCGGCCTTTAAAGAAAAAACAGGAATTGACATCAAAGAAATGGAAGACCCTGCCCAAGTGGCGGAATGGAAACAATTCCGATATGATTTGATCACCAATATGGTAAACCGATTGGCAGATGAAGTCCATTCCAAAGGAAAAAAGATAAATGCAGCCGTTTTTCCAGGCCCATCCATAGCCAAAAAATTAGTGCGACAAGATTGGGGCAAATGGAACTTGGATGCCATTTATCCCATGAACTACAATGATTTCTATTTGGAAGGCCCAGAATGGGTAGGGGAAATGGTGAATGAAGAAGTGGCCACGGCAAAAAACAATGCTCCAGTGTATAGCGGATTGTTCATTTGTCCGAGACCTGAGAAAAAAGGAAGTGAAAAAGACCCGGAAAACCATGGCTTGCTTCCCGAAGAAATAGGAGAGGCCATTCAGAGCTCCATGGAGAATGGCGCAACAGGGATTTGCCTGTTCACCCCAGGAAGAATGACCGAAGCCCATTGGAAAGCCTTTGACGAGGCCATTCATAAAGAGTACAGTGTAAAGTAGTTGTTTAATCATTAAGTGTTTGCCCTGCAATCGATTGGTTGTGGGGCTTTTTTCTGCAACAGTTCATCCAGCCAAAACAACAATTCGGTAATTCTTTCTTTCCAAAACCTTTCATTCTTGACATTTTTGATTCATCAATCAGAGAATCATCGGTCAAGACCATAAAAAGGGCGTGGAAACTTTTTGCTAATTTTAGCAGGCATGCGCCCTTTTTTATATGAAGGGGAAGTATAAATAGCATCTGGAATGGAAAAGGCAATCAAATATATAGGCAAACTATTATCTATTGCGATACTGGTGGGCCTTGTAATAGCAACCATCTTTATAGGGTTGGAAGCACTTACCGGTGGGGATGTGGCCTTTAATGCCGAAATGATGCGTGAGGTGGGGTATTACATTTTTTATTCCATTGTACTGACTTTCCTCAATAGTTTCTATTATGATTATGTGAACCATAAAGTTGTATGGAAACGATATGCCAAATACCGTTTGGCCATAAGCGCCCTTGGAGGCGTCCTTGTTACCATGATCGGCATTTTGTGGATCAGGATGGTGCTTGGCTTGGGTTTTGAAGGAAAGGACTGGGAAGCCTTTATTGCAAGTGAAGAACCTGCATTTTATGTTGTGGCCCTTCTGATTACCATGGTGGTCTCGGTGTTTTTCCATGCGGTATATTTCTATAAAAATTGGCAAGAAAAACGGGTAAAGGAGCAAAAAATCATTGCAGGCACAGCTTCTGCGCGCTTTGATGCTCTCAAGAACCAATTGGATCCCCATTTTTTGTTCAATAGCCTGAATGTACTCACCAGTCTCATTGAGGAAGACCCGGACCAGGCCCAACGATTCACTACCTCCCTGTCCAAAGTGTATCGGTATGTGTTGGAACAGAAAAACAAGGATTTGGTCACCGTCGATGAAGAACTCAATTTTGCTAGAACCTATGTCCGGCTTCTAAAAATGCGGTTTGAAGACAGTATCGTTTTTGAAATTCCCGAAAAGTGCACCATTCCCGATGCCAAAATTGTTCCGCTTTCATTGCAATTGCTACTGGAAAATGCGGTAAAGCATAACGTGGTAACTACATCCAAACCATTGCATATCAAGGTTTTTGAGCAAAACGGGATGTTGGTTGTGAGCAATAACCTCCAAGAAAAACAAGTAGTAAAGAAGAGCAGCGGTGTGGGGCTGCAGAACATCAAACAGCGCTACAATATTTTAACGGACCGTGAGGTAACCATAACAAAAAATACCTTGGATTTTAGTGTTTCCTTGCCCATGCTCACACAGCAAGTGTCCTCCGCAGAGACCCAGCAGAGTTATATTGAGGAAAAAAGATACGCTAAGGCCAAAGAACACGTGAAGGCCATCAAGGATTTCTACAGTAATCTAATCGCGTATTGTATTGTGATTCCGTTTTTATGGTGGATCAACTTTCGGACAACCGATTTTCTTTGGGCCTTCTTCCCAACCATAGGCTGGGGTTTTGGGGTTTTGGCACATGGCATGGAAGCTTTTGGCTATAATCCATTGTGGGGCAAACGCTGGCAAGAGCGAAAGATTCGGGAACTCATGGACAGTGAGGATTTTTGATTTTTTCAGACAAGAGACAAGAGCGTTGGATCTCACCTTTAACCTTTTAACCCTTAACCCATAGCCCCTCCACAATTCATCCCTAAAAAACAACAATTCGCGAAACTACTTTTTCCTACGCCTTTCAGTATCCCGAATTTTGAGGTGTAATCAAAAAAACAAAATCATTCATTATGGAAAACTTAGACGAATATAAATACCTTAGAGCAAAAGGAAAGGTAGAAAAAATCAAATCCTTTTATTCGAGCCTATTGGCTTATTGTGTCGTAATTCCAATTTTAGCGTATTTGAATTACAAAACCACTAGCTTCCCATGGGTAGTTTTCCCTGCGGTGGGCTGGGGCATTGGGCTTACGCTTCTGTGGATGTGTGCCAATGGCTACAATCCCATTTTGGGAAAAGATTGGGAGGAGCGCAAGATTCAAGAGCTTATGAAAGATAAAGATTTTTAACAATGCCTATATTTAGGTGACCATCTAAAGCAGGACAAATGGAAAATTTAGATAAAGAAAGTAAGTACATGAGGGCAAAAGAACGGGTGGATGAACTTAAAAAGTTCTATGCCAACCTGTGGTCCTACATATTGGTCATTTCGGTATTGGCCTTGATCAATTACCTGACCAACAGGTTTAGCTATATGTGGTTTTTATGGGCCGCATTCGGTTGGGGCATTGGAGTGTTCTTTCATGCTGTGGGTACTTTCAACTTGAACCCTTTTTTTGGGAAAGGTTGGGAAGAAAGAAAGATAAAAGAGTATATGAAAGAAGATGAAAAAACAAAAAAATGGAGATGATCATGGATGATATGGAAAAAGATAAATACAAGAGAGCTAAAAAGCGCGTGGAGGAAATGAAGGGGTTTTATATCCACATGTCCATCTACATTGTGATCAATGCATTTATCCTCGTAAACATCTATATGCATTCGGATAATTTTTGGCAATGGCCGCATTTCATCACTTTGTTTGCCTGGGGTATTGGCTTAACCATGCACGGGGCCAAGGTATTTGGATTCTGTTTACTATTTGGAAAAAACTGGGAAGAGCGGCAAATCCAAAAGTATATCGATAAAGACAAGAAAGACGCGGATAAATACGTGTAGCAATTCAATATGGAGAACCTGAAAAACAATACATATAACAAGGCTACCAAACGGGTCAAAGAATTGAAGGATTTTTACCGACACCTAAAAATCTTTGTGGTGATCAATGCCATTTTGTACCTATTTAAAAGTGGGGTGTTGCAGCCATTTCTTCCAGAAGGGCTTTCTTTGGAGACCTACTACTTTAATTGGGTGGATGCCCATCTGATTGTTTGGATTTTGATATTGGCGGTCCATACGGCATACCTTTTTCGATATAAACTGACTTTCTTGAAGAAGTGGGAGGAACGACAAATTCAAAAGTATATGGATAAAGAAGAGAGCGAAACCAAGAAGTATCGGTAAAAATGTATTACCATAAACAACCAAAACAACTATGAACGTAATCATCATTGAAGATGAAAAACCTGCCGCAAGACGTTTAAGTCGTTTGTTGGCCGAACAGGATGTGGAGGTATCCACTATGTTGCACTCCGTAGATGAATCCATTGAGTGGTTCCAGAACAACCCCCAGCCTGATCTTATTTTTTTGGACATTCAATTATCCGATGGTCTGTCCTTCGAAATTTTTGATGCTGTCGATGTAAAAAGCGCTATCATTTTCACCACTGCTTTTGATGAATATGCACTCCAAGCATTCAAGCTAAATAGTATTGATTATTTACTCAAACCCATCGATGATGAAGACCTGGAAAAGGCCGTGAAAAAGTACCAGAATTTCAAACCCGAAAACCGAAAAATTTCAGTGGATTTCAACGATATCAAAAAGCTCTTGGTGGACCCTTTGGATCGTGAATATAAAAAGCGATTTACGGTGAAAGTGGGACAACATTTAAAAATTGTAAATGCCGATGATGTGGAATGTTTTTATTCCGAAAACAAGGGAACCTACGCGGCAACTTCTGACGGTAGAAATTATCTTTTGGACACCACCTTGGAACAGTTGGAGGAGGAGCTGTCCCCTAAAATATTTTTTAGGATCAGCCGAAAATTTTACGTGAACGTTTCTCATATAAACGACATCATTTCATACACCAATTCTAGGCTTCAAATTAAAATGAACCGCTTTAATGAGCAAGAAATCATTGTGAGCAGGGAGCGGGTCAAAGACTTTAAGTTATGGTTAGAATAAAATCATTTAATAACCTGAAAATCAGAATTTTATTTAAAATAAAAATTCACTATAAATTTTTCTTATAGTAGCTTTTTTGACCTAAAAAGGCTAATCTTCATCAATGCGGTTTTCATCAAAAGCGGATGGGAGTAATTTAGGGATCAACTTGATGAAAATGGGCAATAAAACAGCTCCACCAGGTAACATGAAAATGGCCAAAGAAGGAATACTTTTAAAGATATCCACCAACTGATTTTGAACTTTTTTCTTCTCCTCCGCACTCAAATCCTTAACAGTTGACTTGGATAAAAGAGTCAAAAGTTCCTTACTTTCCATGAGTTCTTTTTTGAGCCTTTTGCTATTTCTGAGAATTAATTTGCTTACATTTTTAGACATTCCGTCATAGAATTGAACCGCTAAATTTTTGTCGTTCAAGTAGGCAATTTTGTCCTTGTTGGCATCAAAAAATTTCTTCACAAAATTCAGTTCAGATTGCACTTCATTTTCGGACATTCCCAAGTCCTTACCAAGACCAAAAATGTAGTCAGATTCTGTGTAGTCCAAAGACTTGTCTTCCCAGATGGTCAAACAGGCTATATCTAAAAAATAATCCTTCTCAATTTTGGTGAAATTCTTGCTGAACAGATCACGATAAGAACCATCAAATTTTGCTTTATCCAAATCGACATAGGTCAGAGAAGAGGCCAAAAGTTGTATTAGTTTGGCATCATTTTCATGGGTCTCTTTAGAGTTTAGGGCATGATATGCAATGTTTATGGTTACGTATTCCAACAATTGGGCATGCTCCATCATTGGTATTTTCCCTTGCAAATAGACCCTAAAAATCAAAATATCCACATATAATAGTGAGTTGGTCAAACTATTTCCAAAAGCGCGATTAAATGCATTTCCACCTAAATAAATCCGCGAGTCAATCAGTTTTTCCAACTGCGATTCCGTTTTGGACCCACTCAAAATTTTATTCAAAAAAGAAATTCGGCCCACCTCCAAGGCTTGGTAGTACTCAAAAATGGTATTGACAAAATCAGGAAAATCAGAATCTTTCTTTTCAAATTGAAAGGTGAAATAGAGCGCGGTGAGTAAATTGATCTTGGCAATTTCATCCTCACTAAGGGTATGCTCCACTTCAATAAAAGGGGGTATATCCAAGTGTACACCATATACAAAACCATTCCTTTTAAGTTCTTGGTACAAGCTCTCAAAATCAGAATAAATTTCGGTTTCCTTATCAACAAGGTGCCCAAACTTGTTGATCCATCCAGAAGCTGAAGGGTTCATTGCGTCCTATTTGCAGGCTAAAGTAAAGCAAATTATGGGACTTTTTAAGAACCATTGGCAAATGCCGCATTATCATTTCATTAAGGTTTTTTTAACAATTTAAAACCAAACCACCTCTTCAAAGGTTCCGTAGGTAGGGGTGTAGGAAACATATAAAAACAGTTAACAATGAAAAAAACAACAAAAATTGCAATGGGATTGGGCGTATTGACTCTCCTGACCATTGCATTGGTATCAGCAGATCACATTGATGCACCCTCGGCAGCAGGGTCAACGGCGGACATAGCCGATTTTTATGCCTTTGAGCCCAGTGAAGGCTCAGACAATACGGTATTTGTGGTGGATGTACAATCTGATGTGCTTCCAGAATTGGCCTATGGCTCTTTCGATGAGGATGTATTGACAGAAATCAATATTGATTTGGATGGAGATTTAGTAGAAGACCAAGTAATTCAGGCTATCGCAAGAGATGGTAGAATGTACTTTTTTGGACCGACCAGTCCCGATCAAACTGGATTGAACAGTCAGGTGCTTGTAGATTATCCCTTGGGGGATGTTGAGATTTCAGCAGCAACTCCAATGGTGGAGACCACATCGGATGGAGTATCCTTGTTTGCAGGTCCTAGACAAGATCCCTTCTTTTTCGATTTCTTCCAGTTCAATGCTGTAATCTCTCCTGAAACGGATTCAGCTCCTGGCGGATTTCTCCCACCTGAAGAAGCAGCCGACACTTTTGATGGAGCAAACACCTTGTCCATCATTGTAGAAATTCCCAATAGTATGTTGGGAGCGCCAACGGCTACAAACGCCTTGGGACTTACAGTGTACAAAACTTGGGTAACAACAAATAGAAAACAATAGAACCTTAAAAAAATAAGAACATGAGACTAAAACATATAACATATTTAATGGCCCTGATGCTAACCTTAGGTTTGGCAACAGCATGTAGTAATGACGATGAATCTCCAGACTATAGCGGTATGAATGATGACATGATGATGGACGATGACATGATGATGGATGACGATGACATGATGGGAACCGATTTTACAGGAACCTATGCCCAGGTTGATCATTTAGGTCGTCCCGGAATCAATACAACCCTTAGCTTTGACATGGAGGGAGAACCCAGCGTGAAAGATGCGCACAACACTACTATTCCATCTGAAATGGGAACTACTTTCCAAGTAGGTTTTCAGGCTAGATTGGAACAATATCATGATGTGTACGCTCTTAAATTAGGCCTTGATCCTGCAGATGTGGACTATGAGAACAACATTTTAGGACTGGATGCAGCAACACTTACTACGGTGTTGGCTGCAGATGTCTTGGAAGTGGCCCCAGATTTACCCACTACATATTTTGACCCGGGCACGGATTTTGACAACGACGGCAGAATATTGGTGCCAGATGGTGATGAAGTGGCCCTTACGGGCAGACATCCCAATGATGATATTATCGACGTTTCACTCATTTTGTTCTTCGGCGGGGCGGAGGGTGACCGTTTTAGTGGTCAGGATTTAGATGACGACGGAATGGCGGATTTGCCAAGGCTCACCTCAGATGGGGTTGGACTTACAGCAAATATATCAACAACTTTCCCTTATTTGGGAGATCCTGAGTAATTGCTATGAAAAGGAGCGGGGAGAGGCTCGTCCTCTCCCTTTTTTTAAACAACAACACACACAATTATGGACACACTGAAATTAAAATATATATCCCTTTTTTTGATAACAATGGTTTTGCTTTCCTGCAAACAGGAATCAGGCTTCAAAACCCAAAAGGGAGATTATGACCGTTATCTAGCTGCAGAACCGACAAAGACCACCTCAAAGTATTTTGAGCTTTGGGACAACAAGATAAAATCGGATAGTTTGCAATTGCTGAGTTTGGGCAATGTGGCCGGCGAATACAATAGGTTTTTCCAAGGTACTGGGGATATCAAATATTTAAAAATGGCCGAACAATCGCTACAAAAAGCGGTTGAGATTGCAGCTGTGGGCAAGGCAGGTTATTATAGGGCTCTGGCTAGAAATTATATTTCCCAACATCGGTTTAAGGAAGCCTTGCAACTGGCCCAAAAAGCAAGAAAAATGGGAAGTGGTGTTAATGACACCCAAGCTCTACTATTTGATGTGCATATGGAATTGGGTAACTATGACAAGGCCAATACATATCTGGACAGCATCAGCAATATGTCAGATTTTGGATATTTAATCCGCTTGGCTAAATGGAACGACCATAAAGGTGATTTGGATACCGCTATCCGATTTATGGAAAAAGCCGCCCAAAAGGCGGAATCGTCCAAAAATAGAAGTATGCTCTTGTGGTCCTACACCAACTTGGCTGATTTCTACGGCCATGCGGGACGTATCGAGGATTCATACCAAATGTATTTGCGTGCCTTGCGATTGGATCCACAAAATGCCTATGCCAAAAAAGGGATTGCTTGGATTGTATATTCCCATGAGCGCAATGGAAAAGAAGCCTTACGTATTTTGGATTCCATCCTTACCAAACACCAATCTCCCGAGTATTATCTATTAAAAGCAGAAATTGCGGAATTCATGGGTAATGAAGTGCTTAAGCTTGAGGCCTTGGACAACTACTATAAAAAAGTTCAGCATACCGACTACGGAGATATGTACAATGCATACAATGTAGATTTTTATATCGACATGAATGTGGAGGAAAAAGCGATGAAATTGGCACAAAAGGAGGTTCAAAATCGACCTACACCGGAATCTTATAGCCTATTGGCCTATAGTTACTTCACAAAAGGGGAAAAAGAAAAAGCACTCGAGATTGTAGAAACACATATTGTTGGAAAAACTTTTGAACCAGGGATACTTTCCAGAGCGGCCGAAATCTATAAAGCCAACGGGAGTCATGGCAAAGTAAAGGAGTTGAAGCAGGAATTGGTTGGTGCTATCTATGAACTAGGGCCGGTTATGGAATCTCAAATTTTGAGCCTATAAAGCCAAACGACATGGATGTTGAAAACAAAGCGGTGGTTTATGCTATTGCTTGGTTGTTGTTTTGGATACGTCATGGGAAACCATGGCGTATTTCATTTAATCCTCGAAGTCATTTTCAGTAGTTTCTTCATCCTCATCCTCGTGCTTTAGAATTTCAATGCCTTTTTGAATGACTAAATTGGTGGGAATGGTAATCCTACGACCATCATCCGTCCGCATAAAAAGATAAAAACCACTAATGTCCTCCACCTTGCCCGTCCAGTCAAAATCCTTGTCCTGAACCCTAATACGATCTCCCAAGCGTAAGGGGTGGTTAAAAAACAAAATCACACTTGCCGTTAAATTGGAAAGAATGGACCATTGTGCTACAAATCCAATGCCCAAAATGGCAAGGACCGAGGATAAAAAAAGGGAAAAGTCTTCCAAGTTAACGCCCCAAATCAGAGAAACACCAACAAATGCAAGTATATAGAACAAAAGATTACTCAGGTAAAAAATTATCTTTCTACTGTTCATGTCTATGGAACTGGTCTTGCCAAATCTTCGTATGGCCCTTTTGGTTAGCGAATTCAACGCAATAATGACTACCAATAAAATTATGGTAACCAAAATTTCAGTTTTAAAGGACATTGGATCTAACATGGGTATTACTTGGTAAATTTGAATTAACTTATACTCTAAACTACAAAGAACGGATTTACTTTTACTAAAATGACAACAGATTTCGAAAATAATACATGGGTCATCAACTACTCTCTCGACAACTATTACAATAAGAAATTTTCTTTGGCCGATGACAGTGCGCTTTCCAAAAAAGACAAGACCATTACATGGGTCAATACCTATGGCCTCAATTATATGGATGAGTTCAGGGCGATGGTTATCGATAACGATTTGGACGATTTTTTACTTCGATTATTCGCCAATCAAAATTTGGGCAACAAGGTCATAGAATTGGAGGAACAGCTCTTTATTGCTGTTCGCATTTTAAAAACCGAGAACCATAATTTGGAGTCTGAACAAATGTTCTTCGTGGTGGGCAAGGATTTTATTTGGTGCATACAAGAAAAATGGGGCGATCATTTTGATTGGATTCGCAACCGTATTTTTGATAATAAGGGTATCATCCGAAAAAAGCGGGCCGATTATTTACTCTACTTCATTTTAGAAACCATAATTTCCAATTACAAGGAGAAATACGAAGAAATTGTGTTAATGGAGAATATGCTAGACAGGGCAACCAAGTTGGAACCTACCCCAGAGTTTATGTTTGAAGTGGAACAGAACAAAGCCACAATTCACCAATTTAAAAAAGCGTCACATGGACTTCGAGACATTGCAGTGCGCTTGGAACGCGTGGAGGTAAAAGGGTTTCAAACCAAATATTTTAGTGAAATTAGGGAGCAAGTCAATGGACTTACCAACGACATTGATTCGGATATTCAAGAATTGGAAAGCCAGATAAATCTCTTTTTCAGTATTCAGGGACATCGTTTGAACGAGGTAATGAAGACCCTCACTATCTTTTCCGTAATCTTTATCCCCTTAACGTTTTTGGCTGGAATTTATGGGATGAATTTTGAAAATATACCTGAGCTAAATTGGCATTATGGCTATTTTATTCTTTTGGGACTGATGTTGGTCGTCACTTTGATTTCCATTATTATTTTCAAACGGAAAAAGTGGTTTTAACTATTGCAGAAGTAGGCGAAATCCATATACCTGAAGATCTTCTTGTTTAAAATCCAAATCTTCTGAACGGACAAATCCGAGTTTTTCATACATCTTCCAAGCCACTTTCATGTAAGCGGTGCTGTGGATGATCACTTGTGCATGACCTGCTTTTCTGGCCCTTTCAATACAGGCAACGCTCAAGGCCTTACCTATTCCCAACCCCCTTGCGGATGGATCAACCGCCAACAACCGAAAGCCGGAAGCATTTTTCTCTTGTGTAACGGTGCCCCCTGCGCCATACTGTTGTATGTCACCAAAATAAAGTACAGCACCAAGAATTTTTCCATCATCCGATATGGCCATCAAGAGCTCTACCTCTGGTTTTTGGGTGAAATCGCCTATATTGGCCAAGGTTTGGTAGTATTTAGGCTGTTCATCTGCCTTGGGAAACCCTTCAAGTCCTGAGTATACATCTACCATGAGTTTTCCAATGGCCTTAAAATCGGTAGGTCTTGCATTCTGAATGGTGTAAGCTTTTTGGCCAAAGCGTTTTTGGTAGCGCTCCTTAAATCCCAATGCATCAAAATCTTGTTCCAACTTATTTAAGTTTTTAAGAAATGCATCGCTTACAAATTCTTTTAAAACCTCTTGAATCCGATTCCACTCTTTTTCAAAAACCGGCAGTGCTTCTATTCCTTTTTCGGAGAGTTGAATAAAGGTCTTCCGGCCATCACTGGGGTCTTTGGAACTTTCAAGGTAACCTTGAGCTTTCATTTTTCGGGTAATCTTGATCATGGCAGGGTGGGAAAATCCCAGGGCACTTGCAATTTCTGTTACGGTAAGCTTTCCTGTTTCCTTCAACAATAAAAAAATAACATGCCAATTGGGTTCGATACCTAAATCTAAGCCTGAATAATGCTCTAAAGTACTGGAAGCAATCTTTTCATTGAGTCTTTTGATTCGGGCCGTAAACCCCAAATGCCCTAATTCTTGTAAAAAATCGGTTTTCATATACTATGTAACTAGTTACGCAAATATATGAAAATACGTAATCAGTTACATAAAATTACATTCAAAAAGTTGGATTAAGCGCCAACGGCACCTAAGGTGTACAATTGCTCCAGGGTAGGGGTCTCACTACCACCTATGGGCTCCAAGGTGATACCGAACGCTTCAGATGCATTTGGATTTTCAAGCGTGAACAATTTGGTGTTATCTGATGCCAGATCATCCAACAATCCAATACTAGTCGGAGTCAATGGGTCCAATTTCAAAGACCAGACTTGATAGGTAAATCCAGGTGGCGGATCGGGAAGTCCTTGGGCATCTATAATAACTTTTTGTTCTTCTTGGTTCCAATACGCCTTGGCGTATGAATCTGGGGAAACAGCCTGCCCCCCCAAAGCTATTACGGTAACATTTTTATCGCGCAGTTCTTCTAATAAGCTTTCTTTGTCGGCAACCTCTTCGCGGGTTGTGGAAATGATTTCTTCTAGATTTTCTTTTTCTTGATTACTGATTTCTATCTCAGATTTTAAGTTCGTGTTCTGGAAGTACATCCAAAGGGTACCCGCTGCAAATAGTATAGCTGCCGCCCAACCTAAATAACTGCCCCAAGGTGTTTTCTTTTCAGATGATGCAGGCATAAAGGGAATCACATCGTCCAACTCAGCCCTTAGTTTTGCAAAACCATCTTCGGGCATTTTTGGTGAGGTGGTACGGGTAAGCTCCATCATGGCCGCTTCAATGGCTTCAATTTCCTTTTTTATTTCAGGATATTGAATGGCATAGTGTTGCACCTCCAAGTTTTGCTCAGGTGTCAATGCTCCCGCCACGTAGAGTTCCAAAATTCCGGATGCTATGTATTTTTCAACTTCCATTTGTTATGCCATGTTTTTCCGAATTGCGGAAATACAGCTTCGTATTCGTGTTTTAATAGTGCCAATGGGTGTTTTAAGTTCCTTGGCCGCTTCTTTTTGGGTATACCCCTTAAAATAAAGCATATCAATTAAAAGGATACACTTGTCCTTTAGCCCCTTAAGCAAGGACTGTAGCCCAATAGTATCAATTTTTCCATTTAGGTCTTCACTATTTTCATAAATACCTACGAGAGAATCCACAGGTAGGTTTTTCTTTTGGTTTTTATGGCTTTTTGAGCGCAGTTCATCGATTGCAGTGTTTCGTGCAATATTCAATATCCAAGTAAAAAATCGGCCTTTGGATGCATCATACTGATCAGACTTGTCCCAAATCTTCATAAATACATCCTGACAAAGTTCTTGGGAACGCTCTGGGTCTTTAAGGATGACATTGATAACCCCACAAATATTCTCCGCATACATATTGTACAACGTCTCAAACGCGACCTTATCCTTCTTTTGAAATTGTTGTATGAGGTTATCTAGATGCATAGCAATTGCGCTAAAGATATGAAAAATAGAGTTGGTTCCTAACCTAGGAAAGAACAAAGGTAGATACCAATCTTACGGGATTTATTGTGGGTTTTTAGCCTTAATACTGGCGATGGCCATAAAGGTCAAGAAGGACAGTCCCAACCAGCCAACCAATCGATACGACCCAAACGTTGAAAAGAAAAAACTGAAAATGGGTGGAGCCAAGGCACTCGCCAAAACCAAAAAACTCATCACCTTACCGGTAATGGCCCCCAGGTGGTCGCGACCGTAGAAACGTGGCCAAGCAATGGCATTCAACACAGCAAAAAAGCCACCCATGGTTCCAAAACCTGCAATCAAAAAAGGAATTCCGAAGGGATAGGCCAAAAAGAGGAATCCCGTTGCGGCCAAAATACCGCCACCCAACATTAAATAGAGATACAATTTTAAAGGAAGACTGTCACTCAACCAATTGAACACGGTTGATACCGTAACGGCAACCACCGAGCCGGGCAAGAAAATAGCAATAGCGTCTTCTTTGGGAAACCCTTCACTCGCAAAAATAGAGATGACATGAAAGGTCAATCCAGTGATAAAAAAACTGTTGAAGGCCAACATAAAAGCATACATCCAAAAGGCACGGGTAGCCATAGCCTCTTTGAGGTTGAATTGCTGATATCCAATTTGAGGTGTTTTGTCATCGGTTTCCGCTCCATTTTTATAACCATCGGGAACAAGTCCATGTTCCTCGGGTTTGTTTTTGTAAAAGAGAAATACCAAAATACTGAAAATGAACAAGCCCAATGCCAAGTACCGCCAGGCGTTCTGCCAGCCATTACCATCTATCAAGGCACTGACCCAGAGTGGAGAAGATGAAAAGCCAAAGGAAAGGGCGACACTACTGAACATATTTACCTTTCCGCGGTTTTTATCGAACCAAATCATGATCATGTTTCGGGAAGCCATGGTCAAAATGCCTTGACCCGTAAAACGTAGCAGAAAAAAGAGCGTAGTGATCAATACAAAAGGAATAATCCAAGTTTCTTGATTCAACAGCTGCTGGATAAATTCACTCATTTGGACGGACCATGAGCATAACAGAAGGGTGATGGCCAAAACTAATGTGGCAAAAAAGGCCACATAACGGGCGCCATAACGATCGAACCAAACCCCACCGCGACTAATAAACAAAGAGCTCATAATGGTCCCAATCATGTAAGCATTACTGAATTGGTTTCGACTCAACCCCAAAGCATCTTTTACAGGATCGGTAAATACGGATACACCAATGGTTTGCCCAGGAATACTGCAATACACACCCAGGGTGCCCATGAGCAGGATAACGTACCCATAGAAAAAAGGACTCTTGGCAGGGTTGATGGTAAAGGTATTCTGGACTTTGGACATGGTCGGTTGTCAGCTGACAAAAGTAGTGGTTTTGTCAACAAGAAAAACCAAAGCAATCGAGATTATCCAATATTGATTCCTTTCAGAACCAATTCTTTCCACTGGGGATGTCTTTTTAGATAAAGCGCCACAAAAGGGCAGAGGGGGATAAGGGTCCAATCTTGGGTTTTGATGTGTTCCAAAGTTTGCTTGATTAATTCGGAACCAATGCCTTTGCCTTCATAAGAACTGGGAACCTCTGTATGGGTAAGGTAAATTTTTTCCTTGGCCTTTATGTATTCGATTTTTGCGATGGCATTGCCCAAATCAAATTGAAATTGCTTGGCTTCAACATTATCAACGAGCTTATATTCCTTTTCCATGGGACTAGCCATTGTTTTCAATATAGCTCAATGCCCCAGAGGGACATTTGGAAACTTGGGTTTTTAATTCTTGGGTTGTTGCATTTTCAACTTTGATCCAAGGCCGTTCCTTTGGGTTATATACTTTCGGCAACATCTTGACACAAATTCCAGCATGTTGGCAAAGTTCAGATTTCCAAACTACTGTAATCTCACCGTTGGAATATGTTTTTTCACTCATCGTAGTTTTTTTGAGGTAATCAAAATAGAAAAAAGCTGCCCAACTGGGCAGCTCCTTAGTACTTTTTTATTGGATAATACCGGTACATGAAATCCGTGCACCAGCCGCTCCACTGGGCTGCGATGTGAAATCATCAACACCTTGGTGAACAATCACGGCTTTGCCTAGAATATTTTTGGCCTCATCATCACAGCCAATGCACCATTCATCCGTTTCAAACTCAACAGTGGCATTTCCTTCGGCATCGGCAGTAAAATTACCAATATCGCCTTTATGGTATCCTTCTTCGGCGCCCCATTGGCCATGAGGTTGGAATGTTGGATTCCAATGTCCGCCAGTAGAGGTTCCATCGGCCGCGGAACAATCCGCTTTTTCGTGAAGGTGGATAGCATGCTCGCCTTCAGAAAGACCCGAAAAAATAGCTTTCATGGCTACTTTCCCGTTCCCGGTAAAGGTGACCTCTCCGCTCACGCCACTATCGCTTTTGGGTTCCATTTTGAAGGTAATGACCGTTGGTTCCACTTTTTCAGCCATTTGGTCAACTGCTTCCTCTATCTCTTCGGAGGTTTCCTCCGCTTCTTTTTTTGCTTGCTTGCAGCTAAAGGCCATAACTAAAATCAACCCTAGTGCAAGTGCCTGTAATTTTTTCATCATAAGTATTTTTAGGTTTAAATCTAAGGTACTTAATATTTGGGGTGATGTCAACAATTTA
This sequence comes from Bacteroidia bacterium, assembly GCA_030427985.1. Taxonomy (GTDB): domain Bacteria; phylum Bacteroidota; class Bacteroidia; order Flavobacteriales; family Flavobacteriaceae; genus Flagellimonas. The sequence continues at coordinate 45,583 of JAUIBH010000003.1, forward strand.
GCCTGTCAATCCAATTTTTTGATTTTAATTTAAGATAATACGAATTTTCCAGTTGAAGCGTTAGTAATATGTATGAACAACTATATCGCTAAACCTTAAGAAATTGACGCATTTAGCTTCCAACTATATCAACTTCATAATTTATTGCAAAAAGAGAAAATCTTTTTGTAAAGGGTATCGGCGTTTGAAGCAAAATAAACTGAAAGGCTATATCAACCAAAAAGACTATGTAAAATCCTTACGTAGAATCTATAACGCTACGATTGAACTGGAGCTAGACTATTTTGATATCCGGCACATGCGCCTTTAAGGGCTAGTCTCCATCCTCACGCTCCTTTTTAAAAAGCCCCCTTAAATCTGGATTGTAAAAGAACCCAATTTGTAATCGATCATAGACCGCATTGGCAAATTGATTTCGCAAATATCCCAACTGAACGCTGCTATTTTTGCTGATATGAGCCCCAACGGCACCATAAAGTCGATTTTGACCAAATAGGTCATCTTGCAGATTGATGAACAACTCGTCATAAAAGTTTAAGAAAAATGTTTCGGTCAAGGGTAGGGTCATCTGAATACGGTAACGTGCTCGATGTTGGGTATCGGTGGCATCCCCAAAATCGAGAAAACGCTGTTCCAATCGATACCGGTGTTCAAAGAGAAACTCCCAGACTTTGTTTTTTAATATAAATTGTTCAAAGATTCGGTGTTCCTTACTATTGGTTTCATTAGGAAACTCTTCAAACGTTCCATCGGTTGAAATAAAACCATACCCTCCAGTAGCTATGGCATTGGGGTTGATGTGGTAATTAAGCCCAGTCCGTAACAAAAGCTGATTGAAATTATTGGTGGTCTCATAAAACCGAAATTGCGCCTCAGTATGGATACTGAACCGTTCCGCTATTTTATTGGTTCCAAAATACATATACCACGCACCGAGTTTGTCTTCTCCGGTTTCTTGGGCATTCACAATAGTAAGAGTAGTCAAGGCGACCAGCAAGGCCGATAATCTTCTCAAATGCTTCGTCATTAATCTAAACTAAAGGTTTCGGTTTCTTTGAAGGGAGACAAATCCAACGATTCTATGGATTCCCGATACGGTTTCCATTTCTCGTTAAAGAATGCATTGGTTTTGCCCAAAGCGGTTTTTAATTCTTCTTCCGCAAATTGTACTAATCGAGTTTCGGTTTCCGTAATTCCAGTTTTTCTTGAATTCACATAAGATTCCGCTGTAAATAAGCGCAATACTACCGAAGGCTCAGGGTTTCGTGTAATGCCTTGGCGTTTGTCTTCTTTACCAAGATAGAGGGCAATTACGGAATCAATTTGTTTGGTAATGGTCTTGGAAGCCTCAATTTGGTCCTTGAATTTTTCTTTGTCCAAGTCTTTGAGTTCTTTTTGATACTTTTCAGCCAAATTTTTGCTTTCTACCAATTGTTTTACGGCATCCGCAGCGGTCTGGGTGTGTTTTTCGAGCTTTTTACCCAAGGCATAGACTTCATTGATGGATGCCATGGAAGTGTTCAATCTGGGGTCGGTTTTTACGGTTACCGAAGTAGAATCTGAAGCTTCACCATAGTTGACCTTTACTTTGTAAGTCCCAGGTTTTACATTGATTCCACCAGATTCCGTTGTATTTTTTGAAATGGTTCGGGACGGCGAGTCGGGCCCTTTTTCATCCAAATTCCAGTAAATCCTGTGAAAACCTGCTTTTTCAGGGGCCTTGTATTTTAGGGTGCGTATCAATCTGTCGCCATCGTAAAATTCAAAGAAGATGGAATCTTTGGTTTTTTCCTTGGATTTTTCTTCCGTTTTGGAGGCTTCTTCACCTTCCTCTTTCTTCTCAGATTCCTTATCTTTTTTATTTCCTTCTTTTAAATAGTAGGTAATCATAGCGCCAGAGTCCCTATTTTCCCCATTGTAGAGGGCGTCACCACCAAAACGACTTCCGGTAGGTTGCTGGTAGGCGGCCAAATAGGCATCTGGGCTTTTGAAAAGTGCCACCTCTTTTTGTAGAGTGGACATGTTCCCTGCTAATTCCCGAAGCGGACGAATATCATCCAACACCCAAGCTGCCCTTCCGAAGGTTCCAATGACCAAATCCTGCTCTCTGGGGTGGATCACCAAATCTTTTGTGGATACCGTTGGGAAGTCTTTGTTCCATTTTTGCCAATTATTTCCAGCATCCAAAGAAATATAGAGACCATCATCGGTGCCCAAGAACATCAAATTTGGATTTTCTGGGTCTTCTATGATGGATAAGGTATAGCTTTCCACATCATTTTGGTCCACAATACGGGTCCATGTTTTTCCATAATCCTTGGTTCTGTATGCATAAGGCGTATAATTGAATCTTCGATAATCGTTGGCAATCAAAAGTGCTTCCCCTTTATTGTTTTGTGAAGCTTTGATCTGGGGAATCCAACTGCCTTTTGGCAAACCTTTGATGTTGTTGGTAACCTCCGTCCATGAAGCACCACTGTTTTGGGTGAAATGAACCCGGCCATCATCGGTACCTACCCATAACATGTCCTTTTCTACAGGAGACGGTTCAATGACAATGATGGTGGTATGGTTTTCAGCTCCCGTGGCATCCATGGTAAGACCACCGCTTTCACTTTGTTTTTGTTTTTCAGGGTCATTGGTGGTCAAATCGGGCGAAATCACTTCCCATGTCAAACCTTTATCGGTTGATTTATGTACAAACTGACTTCCAAAATAGACCGTACTGTTATCAAAAGGGTCCTGGCCAATCGCCGCGTTCCAGTTGAAACGGAGCTGGGTATCCGGGTCTGGTGGTGTGGGCCGCACCGTATAGTTGTTTCCAGTGATCCAATCATAACGACTCACGTATCCTTGTTGGCTCATGGCGTAGCCATATTGACTATTATCTTTATCTGGGACGACATCAAACCCATCTCCAAAGGCAATTTCCTGCCAATAACTATTGCGGATGCCTTGCTCTTTCCAGACATAAGCAGGTCCCCGCCAAGAACCATTGTCCTGCATTCCACCATACACATTGTACGGAAACTCGTTGTCTGTACTGATGTGATAAAACTGGGCCACAGGTAAATTCCCAATAAAACGCCATGTTTTGCCACCATTTTTGGTGATATTCAACCCGCCGTCATTACCATCCATCATAAATTGACCATTTTCTGGGTGAATCCACCACGCATGGTGGTCTGGGTGGACCCCATTACTCACATTGTATGCGGGCATCAATTGGGTGAAGTTTTTGCCTCCATCTTCAGAGACATTGATATAGGTGAAAACCGAATACACCCTGTTCTCATTCTGGGGATCTACATAAATTTCAGAATAATAGAAAGGACGGTTGCCTATATCGTTTTTGTCGTTGATTTTCTCCCATTTAAATCCACCGTCGATGGATTTATAGAGGGCATTCTTCTTTGCTTCCACCAAAGCGTAGACAATGTTAGGCTTGTTTCGGGCAATGGCCACACCAATTCGTCCCAACTCACCTTTGGGCAATCCATCTTCCTCGGTAATTTCTTTCCAAGTAACACCGGCATCATGGGTCATGTACAATCCGCTGCCATCCCCACCTGATTTAAAGAACCAAGGTTCGCGTTTATGTTCCCACATAGCGGCAATCAATTTATTGGGATTGGTGGGGTCCATGACCAAATCGGCCACTCCAGTTTTATTGTTGACGAACAATACCTTTTCCCAGGTTTTACCGCCATCGGTAGTTTTAAAGACACCGCGTTCTGGGTGCTCGCCCCAAGGGGAACCAATGGCTCCAACGTAAACAATATCAGGGTTGGTTGGGTCAATAATGACGCGATGGATGTGCCGGGTTTTTTCCAATCCCATGGATTTCCAACTTTTACCTCCATCCAAGGATTTGTAGACGCCGTAGCCTCCGTTAAGACTGTTTCTGGGATTTCCTTCACCCGTACCCACCCAAATAATAGAGGGGTTGGATTGCTGAATGGCCACGGCTCCAATAGATGCCGTGACTTGATCATCAAAAACTGGCTCCCATTTGATGCCACCAGAGGTAGATTTCCATAAACCACCAGAAGCGGTGCCAACGTACATCACATCAGGATTGGAATGCAGCACGTCAATGGCGGTAACCCTACCGCTCATTCCAGCGGGACCGATGTTTCTGGGTTTTACATCTTGGAGCAAGTCCATTGAAAATTCTTGGGAAAATAGGGACACGGATGCGAGAAGCATCAAGAGGTAAAGAGGCTTTTTCATTTTTGAGTCAATTAGTCGGCTAAAGATACCAAAAACCCCAAGTGGATTTCTTAAAAGGATGTTAACTAAAGTGCTATTCGTCCTTATAGATTACCCCATCTTTCATGACAAATTTTACCTGTCGCATTTGCGTAATGTTCTCGATAGGATTTCCCTCCACAGCAATGATATCGGCTAAATATTCCGGTTGAATTTTTCCCAAATCATCCAGATGAAATATTCGGGCATTTACCGAAGTCGCCGATTGTAAAACATTTAGCGGTTGCATGCCATAATCCACCATAAGTTCCATCTCCCTATAGTTTTCACCATGTGGGAAGACCCCAACGTCGCCTCCAAAAACAATATCCACTCCAGACTCCAGAGCCAACTTGAACGATTTCTTCTTCTTGACGATTCTATCGGTATCAGGTTCTTCGCCCTTTTGCCAGCCTTTATATTGCTCTGTGGCATCTCCTGCAGCAAGGGTGGGGCAGAGGGCCACATTGTGTTCTTTCATTAGGCTAAAAATTTCCAAAGTACCACCATCACCGTGCTCAATCGTTTCCACGCCACCTAACGTGGCACGTTTCATACCCTCTGGGGTACTGGCGTGTGCTACCACATATTTTCCAGCCGTTGTAGCGGTAGCAACCATGGCATCAATTTCTTCTTGTAAAAAGGTAGCTTGGGAAGGTTCATCCTTTCCCCAGCGGTAGTCGGCATAAATTTTTATGAGATTGGCGCCACCTCCCATTTGGTTTCGAACTTCCTTTATAGCCTCAGCCTCGCCACTCACAGGGACAGCGCCAAGCGGTACGGTAACACCTTCATGAAAACCTTTTGGGCCATAAGCGCCTGTGGCCACAATGGCGGGCCCTGCAATCAACAATCGGGGACCAGGGATAATCCCGTCATCAATGGTTTTCTTAACATATACATCGGTATAGCCGGCGCCTTCTGAGCCTAAATCTCGCATGGTGGTCACCCCGGCCATCAGCGATTTGTTGACATGAACCGTTGCCCGAACAGCCCTTTCGGCAGCGGATTCTTTTAGAACTTGATCGTTCCATTCCGTTTCATTGTACGGATGCAATAGAATATGGGAATGTCCTTCAATAATGCCCGGCATCAAGGTTTTACCTTTTAATTCTTTTCGTTGATAGGAGTTGGCGCGTTGCAGTCCAGATTCGGGACCAGCATAGACAATTTTATTTTCATTTACGGCCACCACCCAGCCCGAATGCATTTCCTCGCCATCAAAAACACGGTCGGGAATCAATAAGTGTTGGGAATGAACGGGGAAAGCGCAAAAAAGTATCAGGATAAAACCCCAATAGTTGATTTGATTCAGTTTTTTAGAAATAGCTAGGTTTGACATAGTTTGATTTTTATTCCATTACAGCACTATCGAGTAGTTCTTTGAGTTGTTTTTTGCTGAACACTTGGGTGCCTTTGATGACCATGTTGATGTTCTGTGTTTCCGAAATATTTTCCAATGGATTGTCATCCAAAAGCACTAAATCAGAAACTTTTCCTTTGGAAATAGTTCCATAAGAATCGGATTTGTTTAAAAATTGAGCACCATTATAGGCGGAAGTCCGCAAGGCGTCCAAAGGGGGAATACCAGCATCCACCATAGCTTTGAGTTCGCTGTGCAACGAAATTCCAGGGTAAATATAGGAGTTGGAAGCCCCACAATCCGAGCCAGCCAAAAGGTTTACATCAGCAGTATTCAACGATTTAACCAATTGACCAAAAAAGGAATCCAATGCCTTTCTATTCTTTCTGGCTTCTTCAGATGACCGAAGCGCACTTTGGATTCTTCTTTGGTAACTTGCTATAATTCCCTGTCCCATATATTTTAAATATATGTCATTGGAATGGTCCACCTCGTCCATATAGCTCAAGGTATTCCCAACATGAAGGGTTGGAACCACATAAACATCATTTTGTTTTAATTTTTGAAAGGTACTTTGGGCGGTGCTGTCCGTATAACCTTCAACCAATGAAGGCATTGCATCCCAAAAGCCCATTTGTCCACTTTTTACTTTATTGGTAACTTCAACTTCATTGCTGGCACATCCTTTCAATACATAATATAAATGTTCGATGGCATCCATTCCGGCATCTACGGTTTCATCCAAAGTAACTGTAAAGGGCATGTGCCCAGAAACAATAAGTCCTCTTTTTTCGGTCTCTTCAATGGTTTTAAGGTACAGCTCACCCGAAAATTGGCTATCGTACAACTTTACAAAATCAACATTCAATGCTTGAAGTGAATCCAAAGCCACAGGAATATCGGCCCCATTTTCTACAACAAGAGACCCGGCCCAAGTTGAGTTTGGGCCGTCAATCTTTGGACCTGCAGTGAATATGGTTGGCCCAACCAAGTCTTCATTGGTAATCTGTTTTTTCCACTCCATGACCGAGGTGGTTAAATCACCCCCCGCATCCCTTACTGTGGTAATGCCATTGGCAATAAAGAGTTTTAAGAAGTTTTTATTATTGGCAATCAACGAGTCACTGCCCCTTAAATGAATGTGGTTGTCCCAAAAACCGGGCAGAAGGTATTTTCCGGTGGCGTCAATCAACGAATCTGCTTTGAATGTGCTTTCAACATCGGTATCCTCCACGGATTGGATTTCTCCTTTGGAGATATAGATATTTTTTTCAGAAACCTCCCCAGATTCAAGGTCAATGACATGGGCATTTAGAATGGCTAAATCAGCAGGTAGTGTTTCTTTTTCCTGACAAGCAGCTAATAGTATTAAAATAAGGAGGAGTGGTAATCTGTTGAGGTTTTTTTTCATTTTGGTGGTGGTTTTTAGACTTGTACTGATAAAGCTACGATTTCTTGTATTCTTTTCGGTTGATTTTGCCTTTGTTTGACGTGAAACAGTAGTATGGAATTCTATGTTGTTAACCCTACGAATCTTAAAAATTCCTTAAAAGGTTGTTTAGAATATATCATCTATAGGTTTAATTGTTAAATACTTGAGCAAGATTTAAAATGTGAATTTGGCACAGTGCTTCAGTTATATGTATTTTTAGCTGCACTTAAATTAACTTTAATGAGAAATTTATTGGTATTGACCGCTGCGGTACTTGCATTGGGCCTGGCAAGCTGCAGTAAAAAAAGAAGTGGCTCTCCAAAAGTGTTGGTTTTTTCAAAAACTGCGGGTTATGTCCACGCTTCCATTCCTGCAGGGGCGGCAGCTATTCAAAAATTAGGTTCTGAAAACGGTTTTGAGGTGGATACCACTTCCAACGCTGATTTTTTTACCGATGATCAACTTAAAGAATATTCCGCAATTGTTTTTTTAAGCACTACCGGGAATGTTCTGGATTATAGACAGGAAGCTGCTTTTGAACGTTATATCCAATCTGGAGGTGGTTTTGTAGGCATCCATGCGGCCACTGACACCGAATATGACTGGGGTTGGTACACAAAACTGGTCGGCGCACAATTCCTAAATCACCCAAGAGGTACGCCAGAAGCAGATTTCATTATAAAGGATAAGAATCACCCATCCACAGAATTTTTTACAGACAGCATTTGGCACAGAACAGATGAACTGTACAATTTTAAAAACCTAAACGATGATGTAAATGTTCTGGTTACCGTTGACGAGTCTACCTATGAAGGAGGTCAAAATGGAGATCATCACCCTATGGCTTGGTACCATGACTTTGATGGCGGTAGAGCCTTTTATACTGCTGGCGGGCATACCGACGAGAATTTTTCAGAAGAGTTGTTTTTAAAGCATCTTTTGGGTGGAATCAACTATGCCATTGGTGAAAACTTGGAACTGGATTATACCAAGGCAAAATCCCAAACACCGCCAGAAGCCGACCGCTTCAGCAAGGTGGTTTTATCTAAGGGGCAATTTTTTGAGCCTACAGAAATGACTGTACTGCCCAACAATGATGTATTGATTGCCCAGCGTAGGGGAGAAATTTTGTTGTTCTCCGATGCGACCCAAGAGTTGAGCCAAGTGGCCTTTTTGGATGTGTACTATACCACCTTGGAGGCCCAAGGAGTAAATGCGGAGGAAGGCTTATTAGGATTGCAAAAAGACCCCAATTATGCAGAAAACCACTGGATTTATGTGTATTATTCTCCAACTGGGGATGATTGGATAAACAGACTCTCAAGATTCAAATATGAAGATGGTGTTTTTGATATGGATTCAGAACAAATCATCCTAGAGGTAGACAGTCAACGAGAAATTTGTTGCCATACTGGAGGCTCCATTGCTTTTGGTCCCGATAACCTTTTGTATCTATCCACAGGGGATAATTCCACACCCTTTAATGAGCGCGGTGTAAAATATGCAAACAACGGATATGCACCTTTAAATGATTTACCCGGAAAAGAGCAGTACGATGCGAGACGCTCTTCAGGAAACACCAACGATCTTCGAGGTAAAATACTTAGAATTAAAGTCAACGAAGATGGCAGTTATGATATACCTGAAGGGAACCTTTTCCCTGTAGGCAGTGAAAAAACGCGCCCTGAAATATATACCATGGGCCACCGGAATCCATATAGGATTTCTGTGGATATAAAACGTGGCTACTTGTATTGGGGCGATATAGGCCCGGATGCCCGTGCAGACAGTCTGCAAACCCGTGGTCCGCGTGGTTATGATGAAATGAATCAAGCCCGTGAAGCCGGAAATTATGGATGGCCTATGTTTATCGGAAACAATTTTGCCTACAAAAAATACGACTATGCCACAGGTGAGTCTGGTAGAACTTTTAATCCAGAAAAACCCATAAACGATTCCAAGAACAATACAGGGTTACAGGAATTGCCACCTGCCAAACCCGCATATGCCTACTACCACTATGGAGATACCCAGGAGTTCCCAGAATTTGGTACCGGAGGCAGAAATGCAATGGCAGGCCCTACATATTGGTCTGATTTGTATCCAAATGGTGGTGGATTGCCGGCCTATTATGACGGCAAAGTAATTATTTATGATTGGGTGCGGAACTGGATGAAAGTTGTACACCTTTTTGAGGACGGCTCCATAAACAAAATGGAACCTTTCGCTTCGGATATAGAACTTAGTAACCTGATAGATATGGAAATGGGTCCCGATGGACGAGTTTACCTATTGGAATATGGAAGTGGCTGGTTCTCGGCAAACCCAGATAGTGGGTTGGGTTATATTGAATTTAACGGAGGAAACCGTCCGCCTGTTATTGATAGTCTTACAGTAAACCATGATAATGGGTCACTTCCACTTTCGGTAACTGCAACTGTTGCAGCCCGTGATCGGGAAGGTGACACTATGAGCTACCTTTGGGATTTGGGTGATGGAACAACCCAAGAAACCACGGAACCAACGCTGACCTATACCTATAGCGAGGCAGGTTCGTACAAATTGAATGTTACTGCAAAAGATTCAGAGGGTGAAGCAGTTTCAAGTTCGGACCAGACCATTGTTGCAGGTAACGAGCGCCCAGTGGTAACTATTGATTTGCAGCAAGAAAACACTTCATTTTACGTACCGGGACAACCCATTAATTATACCGTTTCGGTTACAGATGCTGATGGTGAGGTGAATGAGGACAATGTGTATGTTTCGGTTGAATACCGTTCTGGAATGGACGAAGTGGACATGAATTTAGGCCACCAACAAGTATCTGGTGCCGTGATGGGCAAGGCACTTACCCAAAGTTTGGATTGTAAATCGTGTCATAAAGAAAAAGAAGCGTCCATTGGTCCAAATTACCTTGAGGTTTCCGAAAAGTATAAGACCCAGCGTGGATCTACCAATTATCTAATGGCGAAAATTATTGGAGGAGGCTCTGGTGTTTGGGGGGAAGTTGTAATGCCTGCTCATCCCAACGTGACCCAATTGGAGGCCAGACAGATTACACAATACATCCAATCGTTGACAGGTGGAGCCAATAAGAAACCATCACTTCCATTGGAAGGATCCATTAAACCTGAGGCAAAAGAAAATAGCGAAGTGTTATTGTTGACTGCAAGTTATACGGATCAAGGAACTGAAAAAGCTTTGCCCTTAACGGGTTCAGATGCCGTTGTTTTGGTACATAATGCCGTGAGTTTCCCTGAGGGTACACCAACAGATGGTATGCAGGCCTTATCTTTTGGTGGAAGAAACATGCAATTATTGAATTCGGCCAGTGGATGGTTGAAAATGGAGGATGTGGACTTATCTGAGGTGAGTGGTGTAACGGCAATTATTGGTTGGCGAACTCCTCCTAATATACCGTACACTTTGGAACTTCGTTTAGGAGCTCCCGATGGTAAAGTGTTAGGAACCGGAAAATTGAATCCGAGTGACCTTTCTGGTCAAAGTGGTGCTATTTCCATACCGATAGAAAAAACTGCAGGTGTTCAAGAAGAACTGTATTTAACCTATAAGGCAGAAGGAGAAAAGCCAAGTATTTTTACTGTGACACAACTGATGTTCAACTTTTAGTTAAACAACAAGTAAGTATTATAAAAAGGCCCCCGCTAAAAGTGGAGGCCTTTTTTATAAAGCAAGGATTACATCTGTTCGATTTCTTTAATGGTCTACAAATGAAGATCTCCTGAAAATCGATTGTCGTTTTATTTTACAAAATCAACATTCAATGCTTGGAGTGAATCCAAGGCAATGGGAATGGTTTCTTTATTTTGACATGCGGTCAGGATGAAAAGGAAAGCAGGGAACGTTACTTTGTTAAGGAGTTTCTCATCTTTGGTTTCGGTATTTTATATTTTTGGACGCTAAGGTCACGATTTCGTGAATTCGTTTTTGTCGGGTTTCTTCCCGTTTGGCCTGATTGAGCCAATAGAGATAGCTTTTTCGTTGACTATGGGTGAAATTCTCAAAATTCTCAAAAGCGTTTTTATTCGCTTTCAATGCTTTTTGAAGTTCTTTTGGGACAACTCCGTTTTCCACATCGTCCAAAGCCTCCCATGAACCGTTCTTTTTGGCGACATTTATGGCCTCTAGGCCACTTTTATGCATTAATCCATTGGATTTCAAATCTTTGATATGGTCTTTGTTGACCTTGCTCCAAACACTTTTAGATTTTCTGGGGCAAAAATATTGTCGTCGTTTGCCATTGCCCAAGCTTTTTACCGTACTATCTATCCAGCCGAAACAAAGAGCCACGCGAACAGCTTCTTCCCATCGCATACTTTCTTTGTGATGCTCCACTTTATAAAAAATAAGATGAATCCCGGTAGAAGTATCGTGGTTTTCATGGAGCCATGTGCGCCATTCGGCATCATTTTTAAAGTAATGTTCGGGAAGATGGTCCACAAATCAGATTTTTTTGGTTTCTATGTAGAAGTTCTTGTCAAAAACTACTTTGCCACCATTCAATTTTTCGGTTTTCCATTCCGAGCTGGGAAAAAGCCAATGTTCCTTTTCATCAAGAAAGATCCTAATAGGCATATCAAAATCCTCCACAATATCCACATAACGATACGTTATGGAATCCCCTTCAAGTTTGTACTCCAATTTGGGAATCATGGTAGTACGCAAATATTGGTTAAAGAAAGCAGATAGGTCCTTTCCCGTTTTTTCACTGAGATAATCCTCTATCTGCTTTGTGGTTACGGTTTGGTGGTAGAAATCGGCATTCAACCCCCTAAGGATTTTTCGCCAAAGGTCATCATCTTCGATAAGTTGGCGTAAGGTGTGCAACATATTGGCACCCTTGTAGTACATATCCCCAGAACCACTGGTGTTGACATCATACGGACCAATAATGGGAACATCATTTTGGATATTGGATTTGGTACCGACCACGTATTCAGAAGAAGCTTTGGTTCCAAAATGATAATCCAAATAGAGGTTTTCAGAATAGGCCGTAAACCCTTCATGAACCCACATATCGGCAATATCTTTATAGGTGATGTTGTTGGCAAACCACTCGTGACCCGCTTCATGGATGATGATAAAGTCAAACTGTAGTCCCCAGCCCGAGGCGGATAAATCCCTGCCCAAATATCCATTGGCGTATTGGTTTCCATAGGTGACGGAACTTTGGTGTTCCATCCCCAAATAGGGGACCTCCACAAGTTTAAACCCATCTTCATAAAAAGGGTAGGGGCCAAACCAGTACTCAAAGGCTTGGAGCATCATGGGTACTTGTATAAACTGTTCTTTGGCTTTTTCCAAATTTTCGGGAAGGACATAATAATCCAAATCCAATGTCCCTTTTTCACCTTCATATTTTTCACCAAAGTGCACATAATTACCAATGTTCACATTTACCCCATAATTATTGATGGGATTGGCAACAAACCAATGATAAGTCTTGTAATCCCCGTTCTCATCCACACCCTCCAATTTTCCGTTGGAAACATCCATCAAATCTTTGGGGACGGTAACATGGATACGCATGCTGTCTACCTCGTCATACATGTGGTCTTTGTTGGGCCACCAAACACTGGCACCCAACCCTTGGCAGGATGTTGCCACAAATGGATTGCCTTCCGAATCGGTTTTCCAAGAGAAACCACCATCCCAAGGTGCCCTAACTGCTTTTCTGGGATTTCCAGAATATTCAATTTTGATTTCGTTGAACGCTCCAGGCACTTGTTTTTTCTTCAACTTGATAAAATGGGCTGCACCTTCGGAGGTAAACTTCAGTTTTTTTCCATCTTGGCTCACTGATGCAATTTGCATAGGTTCCTGCAAATCAATTTGAAGCATATTCGATGCTTCCAAAACCTTATAGCGAACCACATTATGACCCGAAATAAACTCTTTTTCGGGTTCCACTTTAACATGGAGGTCGTAATAGTTCAAATCCCACCATTCACGTTCCGGGGTGATACTGCCCCTTAAACTATCTTGACGGGTAAAGTTTTGGGCGGACATTGAACATAAGCCAAGCACCAGTGTAACTAGGGTAAATTGTTTTTTCATATGTAATCAAAAAGACTTCTCGACTGCGCTCGAAGTGACAAATTATCTAAAAACTTTGTTCGGGAAAACCACAGGACTTTCATGGCCATCCTTGCCAACAGCAGCTACCCCAAAGAAATAGTTATCTATGACGATGCCTTTTAAGGTATGTTCGGTTATGTTGCCAACATATCTGAAATTGTCCCAAGTGGGAGAAGTGGTGTCCCTCCAATAAATTTTGTAACCCACGGCACCATCCACTTTACTCCATTTGAGCTTGGCGTAGGGTTCCACAACACCGCCTATTTCCACAGTTTTGGGGGCAGGTGGCCCCCAGGCTATGGAAGCCAGATTAATAGCGTTTACAGATGTCAGTTTTTTGGCATATTCAAAATTTACATGCTCCAACACATCACCATAGGCAATACCGTCTTCTACCCGAATATCTTGATGTTGTTGCGTATAGTTTTCATGCGCCTCCATGATTCGGATGCCGGCAAAACCTGCATCATTAAAGGGTCTGTGATGTCCACCGCGTCCAAACCGGTCCAAACGATAAATGAGCATAGGGTTCATTTCAGGCATGTAGGTCTTGGTGGTTTTGTAAACATAGCGTGCCAATTGACGAGAAATGCCATCGACTTCACCGCCATAAAAACGACGGGCATTACGCTCTTCTTCGGTTTCGGTTGGAGGAACAGGTTCTGAGAAAATTCGGAAATCACGGTTACTTACAATCCCGTCAACCCCAGTAATGTTTCCAATCATATCGTTGTTCAGAATTCCAACAATGTCCCAATTGTTTTCTTTGGCATACGCGGCCAATCCTTTACCTCCGTAAAGTCCTTGTTCTTCCCCGGAAAGTCCAACAAAGATGATGCTGCTTTCAAAATTGTATTTGGATAGTACTCGGGCGGCCTCAATGGTTCCGGCCATGCCACTGGCATTATCATTGGCGCCGGGAGAATCCGAGGTGAAGTTGTTAGGGTCACTCACTCGAGAATCAATGTCTCCGCTCATAATGATAAACCGATTCGGGTATTTGGTGCCACGTTTAATGGCCACCACATTTACCACCCAAACATCCTTTACAATTCGGTCGTTATCGCCTTTTTTGATCAAATCTTTCTGGTAGAAAACCTCCAAGCAATCATTGCAAGCTGCTGAAATGGTTTCAAATTCCGATTTTATCCAACGCCGCGCTGCGCCAATACCCCGCGTCTGGGAAACTGTATCGCTTAAAGTGTGCCTAGTTCCAAAACTGACCAGTTTGGTCACATCTTTTTCAATACGTTCCGCAGAAACGGAATTGATGATATCGTACAAACGAGTATCGGTTTGCGCTTGGAGCATGGGAATGCTCAAAAGGGTAAATAAGAGGATGTAAAATTTCTTCATGGGGTACTATATTAATTTCCGATGAGTTCAATGAACAGTCCATCTGGATCTTGAATCAATATAAAGTTTCTGCCATCACCCAATTGTATGGGAGTATCTCCCAAGGTTTCAATGTTGTTTTCCTTGATGCGCTGCAACACAGCTTCGGTGGATTTAAGGTATATGGTGATATAGCGAAGCCCATTTTTATCTTGAATCACCTCGCCGGCTTCCTCCTTGGGATTGCCAAAGGATGCCAATTTGAATTCGGTGGAGTGGGGGTCATCCACGAGTTTTAGAATTTTGACATCATATGCACTACCTCCAGTCAGACCAGATCTTTTTCCGAAAGATTCATCAACGGTGAACCCTCCGGTTTCAACCATGCCTATAACATTGGTGTAGAAATCGTAAGAAGCGTCCATGTCCGATGCAATCATGGCCATGGAAATGGAAGGGTTTTCAACTTGGTTTTGAGCTTGACAAAAGCTTAATGCCAGCAGTAAAAAAATAGGGGTGATCAGAAGACGTTTCATTTTCTTATATGTTGAATTGTTAAATCGCATGAAAGTAGCAAAAAAGGGCCAAAGTAAAAACCCAATAGGTTGAATTGGACACCGAATTCAATCCACAAAGGTTACCCTCACTATTTTACCGTTTTCCACTTCATAAATAGCTACAGCACTAATTTTTTCACCATTTACAGTCACGTATTCTTCATCAATAACCTTATTGCCAATGACAATCCTATTTTTGATTTCACAATACAAATCTGGAGTGCTTTTAAAAAAGGCATTGTAGCTTTCCCTCATTTTAGCTTTACCCTCCATAGTAAGCGTGTTGGGGAAGTCATATAATTTGATGTTATCCGCATAGGTATCCATAAATGCATCAATATCCCGCGCATTGTAGGCTTCAAGCTGTTTTTGTACAATAACCCGTGGCGATTCTTCGGCTACAAAGGCCAATCGGGTTCTGGAAGAGTTGACGGCAATTCGGGTAATATTATTGATTTCCTCTTGTTGAAAACGGATAATTGGGTCCCACGCCACCTCAGTCCGTGTGTCATACGTTAAAATGGATTTTTCTGAGCCTGTTACCAGCGTATTTTTGTCTAACCAACAAACATCTTCCTCATTTTTATAAGTTTCGGTTATTTTTTTGGTGACTCCGGTTATAGGATTCAAGGATTTGATTTCCCAAGAGCTGTTTTCCTTGCTGATATAACTGATCAAATCTGTTCCAGGAATTTTGTGAAGCGACCTTCCCACATTTCTTTGTGAGGTGTAATGGCCCTTTTCTTTTAAATTGATTACGACCAAATCCATTCGGCTTCCGACCAAGACCGTCGAAACCAAAATATGGTCATTGAACCAAACGTGGTATCCAATTTTAAGATCTGAAATAGGGGCAGACTTTCCTGTTTTCAAGTCATATTGATATAAACGTTGTAACCCGTCCAAATCTAACCGAATAGCGGAAATGGCATTCTTTCCTGGAATTTTAAGGGGTGAATATTCACTTCCGATGGGGGTGTTGGTCACCCATGATGTGGTGCTGCCTTCATTGATGTTGAGCCGCAAGATGTCGGTCTGATCTTCTCGTGTGGAGGAAAATAGCACGGTATCATCATCCCAAAATGAGGGTTGGTTGTCATACCCTTCATTGTTGGAGATGTTTTTTGGGTTGGATAAAATTGGATTTCCATGGTTTAGGCTAAGGTCAAAAAGATAGACCTCGGTATTTGCCTGCCCATTCATATGGAATGCTGTGAGCAGGCACAGGATCATAATTAGCCTAGATGTCATGGTTTTGCAAACTGTTTTAAAAGTTCCCTTACCCGCTTGGTGTTTTCAACATGGTACTTTGCTTGGGTTTTTTTCAATCCAACTTTTACCGTAATGGCGGAGTCAGGAAGATCTTGAAACATGAATTCATCGGTCCAGTCATCTCCAATGGCAAACACAAAATCGTAATCATCTTCATTTAGCATTCGCGTAGCGGCCCGTCCTTTGTTTACATTACTGCTCTTTACCTCCATGACCTTGTTTCCATTGAGCACGCTAATATCATCATTGCCGATCAAACTTGTCAACACGGTGTTCAATTCTGTGGCTCTTTTATCCCCAAAATCGGGATCGGTGTTTCTGTAATGCCACGCCAGGGAATAATTTTTTTCCTCAATAAAGGAGCCTGGGGTACGATCTACAAAAGATTCCAAAACTGGACGTATTTTTTCCATCCATTCTCCCTTTACTTTTTCAAGCATCTTAAAATCCTGGCCATTTTTTGATATCCACACGCCATGCTCTACAATCATGTTGTATTTTTTGGGAAGAAACCATCGGCCAAAGGTCTGCTTATCCCTACCGCTAATTAAAAATAAAGTGGTGTTTTCCTGATTGTTCAGTTGGTCCAAAAGTTCATACAACTCCTCATCAGGAGAAGCTTTTTGAGGGTCTTTGTGGAATCCGGACAGGGTACCGTCATAATCTAAGAACAGGAGCCGTTTAGAAGCATCGGCATATCTTTTGGTAATCTTTTTTAGGCGATCTTCTGTAATTTTTTGGGATATAAAGGCATGGCCCAGCTCCCTTTTTTGGTTCAGGGAGTTCATAAATTCGTTGGCCCAAACCTCAACGTTGTAGCGTTCTAAACGATTTTGCAGGAAGGTGTTTCGAGATATTTGCTCTTCCACGGGCATGTTGATGGCCTGTTTTAAGGTATCGGCCTGTTGTTCAAAATTATTGGGATTGATCAAAAGGGCTTCGTTCATCTCATACGCAGAACCTGCCATTTCGCTTAAGATGAGGACTCCAGTCTTGTCTGTTCGTGTGGCGATGTACTCTTTGGCCACCAAATTCATTCCATCACGTAGTGGTGTCAGCCAGGCAATATCACTAAAAGTGTACAGGTCGATGAGATTTTCAAACGGTAGGGAGCGGTAAAAATACCAAATTGGTGTCCAGTTTACCGTTGAGAGTTCGCCGTTGATTCGCCCTACCAACTCGTCAATTTCCTTTTTCAACAATTGGTATTGGGGAACATTGGACCGTGATGGTACGGCAAGAATGATCAAGCGCACCTTTTCCTTATATTCAGGATATTTGTTCAGAAAATACTCAAAGGCATTGAGCCGTTTGGCAATACCCTTACTGTAATCAAGTCGATCTATGGAAAGAATCAACTTTGTGTCCGGTGCTGAGGCTTTATGACTGTCCAATCGTTTTTGCAGGTCGCTTTCATCGCCCTGCTTGTTTTGGTCATGGTGCATTGCAGCCTCCTTGAATTTTTTATAGTCGATTCCCATAGGGAACGAATCTACCTTAATGACCCTATTGTCCATAAAAATCTCATTGAAACTCACCTCAAGCCCCAAAAGCCTTCGAACTGAACTCAAAAAATGCCTTTCGTAATCATAGGTATGAAAACCGATGAGGTCCGAACCCAACAATCCTTCCAAAATTTCTTCCCGCCAAGGAATGGTCCTAAAAATTTCATAAGAAGGAAACGGAATGTGCAAAAAGAATCCAATAGTGGTATTGGGACGTTTTTCCCGTACCATTTGTGGTACCAACATCAATTGGTAGTCGTGTACCCAAATGGTATCATCTTCACCCGAATTTTCAATAATAGCATCAGCAAATTTTTGATTTACAGACTTGTAGGTGTTCCAAAAGTCGAGCTCAAACTCTGAGTATTCCAAAAAATAATGAAAAAGGGGCCAAACGGTTCTGTTGCTGAAACCGTAATAGAAGCCATCGATTTCTTGGGCATTTAGCCCTACTTTGGAGCAGCCATTTTTTTTAAGGGCCTCGTCAATGTCATCCTCAAGCTCCGGAGGAATATCTTCATCGGTAAGTCCAGACCATCCAATCCATAAACTTTCACCGCCACTGTGTACAGATTTCATGCCTGTGGCCAGACCGCCAACACTTGGCACTGCATCAATGCTTCCATTATTAATTTGTAATTGAACGGGTAGTCGATTTGAGATTATGATAGTTTTGCCCATAAAAGGATGCTTTTTGTCAGTTTTTAATTTTTTGTTTCTTTAAATTTCGGGAAATTCGAGCGCAAAACCAATTCATACTAACCCTTTTGAGGATAATTTATCTATGGACAACCTGAATTACGGAATTATTGGAAATTGTAGAACGGCTGCTTTGATTTCAGAAGCAGGTTCATTGGACTGGTGCTGCCTGCCCCAATTTGACTCTACCTCTGTCTTTGCAAAGATATTGGATGATGAAAAAGGAGGTAGTTTTGGGTTTAAATTGGATGAAGGATACAGCGTTCACCAAAAGTATCATCCCAACACCGCCATATTGGTCACTCGTTTTTCCAACGCTGAAGATATCTTTGAAGTGCATGATTTTATGCCCCGGCACCACAAGCTCAACAATGGAAAGTACAATGCTCCACCAGAAATTGTACGGTACATTAAATATGTTTCTGGAGAACCAAAATTTAGGGTACAGTACGATCCCAAACTTGAGTACGGACTTGGACAGACCAAGCATTATATAAAAAAGGATTTTATTGCAAGTCTTACCCGAAAGCAGAAATATGACACGCTGTTTTTGTACACCTCTTTTGATAAAAATGCCGTTTTGGACGGGAGTGAGATAACCTTGAACCAAGATGGTTATTTCTTGATTTGCTACAATGAAAAAATCCTAAAAGCAACAACGGATAAGATGGCCTTGGAACTGGAACGGACCAAGGTGTATTGGCTGGATTGGGCGGACAAGACCCCAAACTACCATAAATTTGGGCCGCAGATCATTAGGAGCGCCATTACATTAAAGCTATTGACCTTTGATAAAACAGGGGCTGTTTTGGCCGCAGCCACTACCTCTTTGCCGGAAACTATTGGCGAAGTTCGTAATTGGGATTATCGCTTTTGTTGGATCAGGGATGCCTCCATGGTCATCAAGGTGGTTTCTGAGCTGGGGCACAAGAATTCAGCGAAGCGGTATTTGCAGTTTATTATTGATTTGATGCCCGATAAGGATGAAAAACTCCAGATTATGTACGGTATCAACAAGGAAAAGACGCTTACCGAGAAAACTTTGGACCATTTGGATGGGTACAAAGGTTCCAAACCTGTCCGCATTGGAAATGCTGCGTACAAACAACGGCAAAATGACATTTATGGCATTTTAATGGATGTGATTTATGAGCAGTTGATGAAATTTAGCAACGATATTGAAAATGGGGAAGAGCTTTGGAGCATTACCAAAGGTATTGTTTGGATTGTAAGCAAACACTGGCAAGAACCGGATAAAGGGATTTGGGAATTCCGCGGTGAAGACAAGCATTTTACCTTCTCCAAGGTGCTGTGTTGGGTAGCTTTGGATAGAGCCATAAAAGTGGCCAAAATTTTTGGGAAGACCCATAAGATTGAAAAATGGACCGCACTGGAACAGGAAATTAAGGAGGATATCCATAATAATGCTTGGAACAGTGATATCAATGCGTTTGTGCAGTGTTACGGTTCCCGTCATTTGGATGCTTCTGTGTTGTTGATGGAATCCTACGGATTCATTCACGCTAGAGACCCAAAATTTGTAAATACAGTACGAGCCATTGAGGAAGGATTGAGCAATGATGGGTTGTTGTACCGCTATAAAAATGAGGATGATTTTGGACTTCCTTCATCGTCTTTTACCATTTGTACCTTTTGGTTCATCAACAGTCTCTTTAAAATTGGAGAGGAAGAGAAAGCCTTAGAGCATTTTGAACGTTTGTTGAGCTACAGTAATCATTTGGGACTTTTTAGTGAGGACATTGATTTTAAGACCAAACGCTTGTTGGGGAACTTCCCACAAGCCTATTCGCACTTGGCATTAATTGAGTGTGCCATAAACTTTGCTAGAAAGCGAAAGGAAGAACGTATCTTAGAATCCATTAGTTAAAAAAAACGCCCCAATTTTGGGGCGCTTCTCAAATCAGCTTTGTTTCAGCGTTATTTGAATTAGTCGAAGGTATACCCGTTATCTGCGGCTACTTTATCCGCAATTTGGGTGCGGAGTGCTACAACATTGGGTTGATTTGTATATTTCGTGAAACGTTTTAGCCCCATCAGCATCATGCGTTGTTCATCGCCTTCGGTGAAGGAAACAATCGCTTCTTTCCCCTTTTGGTTTACAATATCCACAGCTCTGTACAAGTAAAGCTTGGCCATGGCAATCTGTGTCGCTTGTGCCTCTTCACCAAATCGTTTAGCGTTTTTCTCGGCACGAAGGATGGTGGATTCTGCCAGATACACCTGAATCAATATATCTGCCGCTGACATTAATAGCATCTGATGCTCTTCCAAGTCAGGTCCGTATTTTTGAACCGCTTTCCCTGCGATCATCAAAAATACTTTTTTCAAGCGGGCCACCATATCTTTTTCCTCAGAAAGCAAAGCTGAGAAATCAGGAGTATCAAAAGAAGGAATACCCATCAGTTCCTCACCAACAGCTGTAGCAGGGCCTAATAAATCCACATGGCCTTTCATGGCCTTTTTCACCAACATGCCCACAGACAACATTCTGTTGATTTCGTTGGTTCCTTCATAAATTCTTGAAATACGGGCATCACGCCAAGCAGATTCCATAGGAGTATCGGCACTAAAGCCCATTCCGCCAAAAATTTGGATACCCTCGTCTGTGGTGTGCTGTACATGCTCGGAAACGGCCACTTTCAAGATGGAACATTCAATGGCATATTCCTCAACACCTTTTAACTCTGCTTCTTGGTGGGAGTTACCACTGGCTTCTCGAATAGCGATTCTGTCCTCGATATTTTTCGCAGCACGGTAACACGCAGATTCATCCACATAAGCGTTGGTGGCCATATCCGCAATTTTTGCTTTGATGGCCCCAAAATTCATAATCGGTGTTTTAAACTGTACCCGTTCATTGGCATATTTGCTGGCTTCATTCAGAACACGTCTTTGAGCCTCTAAACAGGCAGCCGCTAATTTTATTCTACCAATATTTAGGGCGTTCATAGCAATTTTAAACCCATTACCTCTTTCCGATAACATATTTTCTATGGGAACTTTGGTCTCATTGAAGAATACTTGTCGGGTAGAGGAGGAGTGAATACCTAATTTTTTCTCTTCATCTCCAAAGGAAATGCCGTTTTCTGGGTCATTCTCCACAATAAAACCGGTGATGTACTTATCATCCTCAATTCGGGCGAACACAATGAACATATTGCAGAATCCAGCGTTTGAAATCCACATTTTCTGTCCCGTGATGCTATAGTATTTTCCATCTTCGGATAAAACTGCTTTGGTCTTTCCTGAATTGGCATCGGAACCAGCTCCGGGTTCCGTTAAACAATAGGCCCCAAACCATTCACCTGAAGCCAATTTGGGCACATATTTCTGTTTTTGCTCTTCGGTTCCATATAAGGTAATCGGCATCGTCCCGATTCCTGTGTGCGCCCCAAAAGCCGTACTGAACGAACCAGTTGCTCCTGAGATATAATCACACACCAGCATGGTAGAGACAAAGCCCATTCCCATACCGCCATACGCTTCAGGAACAGCGACACTCAAAAGCCCCAGTTCACCTGCTTTCCGCATGCATTCTTCGGTATAGGCATAGTCTTTTTTCTCAAAACGTTCCCAGTGGGCCCAAAGCTCACGATCTACAAATTCCTTGGTACTTTCGCGCATCATTTTTTGCTCTTCATTGAGGTCCTCCAGGGTGAATACGTCTTCACACTTGGTTTCCTTGACCAAAAATTGGCCGCCTCGTAATATTTCTTTTTCTGCTGTTTCCATTTTTATTAAGATTTAAGAAGATAGAAAATAGAGGAAAGACTTATTTCAAACCGTTTTGAAACCCCATAGTCATTTTTTGCCATTCTTCTAATTTATCTTCAAGGATATTTAAAGTTTTAGGATTAATATAATTTCGATGTTTTGCAATTAGCAGTTGTGTTCCGAGTTCAAAGGATGACCCTAAAGCCACATCTATAAAATGCTTAAAGGATTTATCCGTTCTTGAAGATCCTTCAGCAATATTGCTCGGCATTGAAATTGAACATCTGCTTATTTGTGAGCTTAGATCATATCGTTCATGTTTCGGAAAATTAATGAGCAAATCAGAAATGTCATTTGCAATCTCTAATCCGAGCGACCAAATTTTCAACCTTTTATAGTTGTGCCTTTTCATCGGGCTGTCTTTTTTCTCTACTCTTTCCTCTCTATTCTAAAGTTCTTAAGATAGAAACTCGTATATCCCCGCTGCGCCTTGTCCTGTACCCACGCACATGGTTACCATCCCGTATTTTCCTTTCATATCGCGTTTGCGCATTTCATCAAAGAGCTGAACGGACAATTTCGCTCCGGTACAACCCAACGGATGCCCCAATGCAATGGCCCCACCATTTACATTCACGATTTCTGGGTCCAAGCCCAATTCACGGATAACGGCCAAGGATTGGGAAGCAAAGGCTTCGTTCAATTCGATGAGTTCCACATCATTTTGTTGTAATCCAGCTTGTTTTAAGGCTTTTGGAATGGCTTTTACAGGGCCAATTCCCATGATTCGTGGTTCAACGCCTGCTGCCGCATAGTTCACCAAACGGGCAATGGGTTCCAGATTCAATTCTTTCACCATTTCTTCACTCATGACCATGACAAAAGCGGCACCATCACTCATTTGCGAGGAATTTCCTGCCGTAACGCTGCCTCCAGCGGCAAAAACAGGTCGCAACTTGTTCAATGTAGGAATGTTAGTGTCTTTTCGAGGCCCCTCATCCTTGTTTACGGTGTAGTTCTTGGTTTCTTTATTGCCAGCTTCGTTCACAAAAGTGTGCTCCACCTCAATAGGAACAATTTGGTCTTGGAACCGATTTTCTTCTTGGGCCTTTAATGCTTTCATGTGGGAATTGTAGGCAAATACATCTTGATCTTCGCGTGAAACCTTAAATTGTTTTGCTACGGCTTCGGCTGTAAGTCCCATACCCCAATAGTAATCTTCATGTCCCTCCTTGGCGGTGGCATAATCTGGGGTAGGTTTGTAACCACCCATGGGAATGTAGCTCATACTTTCCGCACCTCCAGCAATGATACAATCCGCCATTCCAGATTGAATTTTCGCAGTTGCAATGCCAATGGTTTCCAATCCCGAGGCACAATACCGGTTGACGGTCACGCCAGGAACATCTTCGATATCCAATCCCATTAAGGAGATGAGTCGGGCCATATTTAAACCTTGCTCGGCTTCTGGCATGGCGTTGCCCACAATGACATCATCGATACGTTTTTTATCGAGTTGGGGCAATTCCTTCATCATGTATTCGATGGTCTCCGCGGCCAGTTCATCCGGTCTTTTGAATCGGAACAAACCTCGTGGTGCCTTACCCACTGCGGTTCTGTATGCTTTTACGATATATGCTGTTTTGTTCATATTTTATAAATTATTTGGAATCTAGAATCTAGAAGACTGGAGTTTAGACTAATCTTTCAGATTGTCAATAAACTTGCCCAACATTTTTTGAATTTGTAGTATTTTATTTTCCAATTCTTTGAAATCGTTTTTATTTAAATATCCTTCGTTAAAAGAAACTATTAATTGAGTTTCCCATTCGAAGGCTGAACCGAGACTATTTTCTAAAAACTTTTTAAAGTGTCTGTCAGTACTTTTGCTGGAACCTTCCGAAATATTTGAAGGTATGGATACAGCACACCTGTTCATTTGACTTACAAGATTGAACCGTTCAAAATCCGGAAAAGTTCTTGTTAATTTATAGCTGTCTTTCACAAATGCAATACCATCTTGCCAAACCTTTAATTTTTTAAAATTGTGTCTTGCCATTTGTCTAATTTCTAGGTTCTAGCTGTCCAAAATCTAATTTCTTAGCGGTTTCCCAGTTTTCAACATGTGCTGGATGCGCTCCAAAGTCTTCCGTTCTGTACATAGCGAAAGGAATGCTTCCCGCTCTAAATCCAACAAGTATTGTTCGCTTACATAATTGGCTTCGGATAAATCACCTCCGGCCATTACATAGGCCAGTTTGTCGGCAATTTTCTTGTCGTGCTCTGAAATATAGTGTCCAGCTTCCATGGAATCGGTTCCTACTAAGAACATTCCAAGTGCCTGTTTACCCAAAACCTTCACATCTTTTCGTGGTATTGGTTTGGTGTATCCTGCTTCCGCCAATAATTTGGCATACGCCTTGGCGGTAGCAATTTGTCGGTCTTTGTTCACGACCACCACATCTTTTCCTTTTTGCAGGATGCCCAAATCAAAGGCTTCATAAGCGGATGTGGACACTTTGGCCATACCGATGGTCAAGAAGTACTCCTGCAACACATTCAATTCGACATCATTTTTTTGGAAGGTATCTGATGCACGAAGCGTCATTTCCTTGGAACCACCACCACCGGGAATGACCCCAACGCCAAATTCCACCAATCCAATGTAGGTTTCTGCGGCTGCGACCACTTTGTCGGCATGCATGGAAAGCTCACAACCACCTCCCAAACACATGCCATGTGGGGCTGAAACCGCTGGGATGGATGAGTAGCGCATCCGCATCATGGTATCTTGAAAGTATTTGATGGCCATGTTCAACTCATCGTATTCTTGTTCCACCGCCATCATGAAAATCATTCCGATGTTAGCACCAACAGAAAAGTTGGCTGCTTGGTTTCCAACCACCAATCCTTGAAAATCCTTTTCGGCCAGGTCAACTGCTTTGTTCAATCCGGCCAACACATCACCGCCAATGGTGTTCATTTTGGATTGGAATTCACAGTTCAATATGCCATCACCCAAATCCTCGATGACCACACCGCTGTTTTTGAACACTTCATTGGACTTTCTAATGTTGTCCAAAATGATGAAGGCATCCTGACCCGGAACTTTTTCCATGGCCTTTTTTGGTATATCATAAAAGTAAGTGGCACCGTCTTTTACGGTGTAGAAGGAATCAACTCCTGCCGCCTTCATTTCCGAAATCCAAGGGGCAGCTTCCAAACCTTCGGCCTTAATGAATTCCAAACCTTTGTCCAGTCCGACAGCATCCCAAATCTGGAATGGACCATGCTCCCAGCCGAATCCAGCTTTCATGGCGTCATCAATCTTGTAAAGTTCGTCCGTGACTTCTGGAATACGATGGGTGACGTAAGCAAACAGCGCCCCGAAACTTTTTCGATAAAATTCTCCCGCCTTATCTTTTCCACCCACCAAGATAGGAAATCTATCGATGACCTTATCAATAGTCTTGGTAAGCTCCAATGTGGCGAATTTTGCACTCTTTTTGGCTCGATAATCCATCGAGTCCAAATCCAACGTGAGGATTTCGCTCTTACCATCATCGCCCTTAACTTTTTTATAGAAACCTTGTCCGGTTTTGCTTCCCAACCATTTGTTTTCCATCATGGTATTGATGAAATCGGGCAGTTGGAATAGTTCATGGCGCTCATCATCCTTACAGTTTTCACTGATACCGTTGGCCACATGCACCAAAGTGTCCAATCCAACCACATCAACGGTACGGAAGGTGGCGGATTTTGGTCGGCCAATTACTGGCCCCGTAAGCTTGTCAACCTCTTCTACCGTCATGTCCATTTCTTTTACGGCATGGAACAAACTCTGAATGCTAAAAATCCCGATACGGTTACCAATAAAGGCAGGGGTATCTTTGGCCACCACCGAAGTTTTACCTAAATATTGTTCACCGTAGCTGTTCAAAAATTCCAACACTTCCGGGGAAGTTTCAGGTCCGGGGATGATTTCAAAGAGTTTCAGATACCGAGGCGGGTTAAAGAAGTGGGTTCCGCAGAAATGTTCCTTGAAATCCTGACTTCTGCCTTCACTCATGAACTTAATGGGGATGCCCGAAGTATTGGAAGTGATGAGCGTACCCGGAGTTCTATATTTTTCCAAGTTTTCAAAAACTTGTTTTTTGATGTCCAACCGCTCCACGACCACCTCAATAATCCAATCCACTTTGGAGACTTTGGAAATATCATCCTCCAAATTTCCGGTTGTGATTCGGTTTGCAAATTTTTGATGGTAAATGGGGGAGGGTTTTGATTTTAATGCTGCGGCCAACGCATCGTTCACCAATCGGTTGCGAACCACTTTATCCTCCAAGGTCAGCCCCTTGGACTTTTCCTTTTCGGTGAGTTCCCTCGGTACAATATCCAGCAATAAAACCTCGACACCGATATTGGCAAAATGGCAGGCAATGCCACTTCCCATGATACCAGAACCGATAACGGCAACTTTGTTGATATGCCTTTTCATTGATGTATGTTTGTTTTAATTAGTCGTTTTTATGTATATTTTTTTATCTGAAATCAATTTGTTGATGATATCCACAGTTTTGAAGAAACCTTCAAGATTTTCTTCGGATATGTTGTCCTTGACCACTTCATTAAAACGGAGTACAACATCCTTGGATTCTTTTCTTTTTTCAAGCCCCAATGCAGTAAGGTGAATCAATACCCCTCTGCCATCATTTGGATTTGGCTTTCGTTGTATAAAGCCTCTTTGCTCAATATTTTTTAAGATCCTGGATAAGCTTGTAGATTCCATTCCCATTTTGGGTCCCAATGCGGTACTCGGCGTACCTTGTTTTGGGTCGATGCTCAAGAGCGTAAAGCCAATGGCCATGGTAATCCCATAATTCTTGGCCTCTTCATTGTACATTTTACTGACGGCTTGCCACGTGGCTCTCAATGCATAGTCAATGGTCAAATCTTTCATAGAACAGGTTTGGTGTTCTCAAATATATGAAAATTTATTATGCGTGCATAATAAATTATATATAAATAATCAGATGGGAAGAAGACCATTTTTTTTATTTCTGAATTTTCACTCGAAGGGTTTTATCAGCTTTTTTTGGAATGAACACCAACCGTCAAATTGAATAAGGCATCCATAAGATGACATATATAAATATGTGCGATGGGTTATACATTGCATTATTTAGCTAAAGACCATAAAAATGAAAAAATCATTCGACATACAGATTCAGGAGTCGTTGAAACTTGCTAAAGAAGGAAAGTTTCAGGAAGCTTTTTCAATGATGGATAAAATCTTTGCCAATCACTTTGATGAACTGGACAATTGTAATAAAAACACCTTTATTCTATATAACAATTACCTGATAGTTTGTGCTAAGGTAAAAGAACATAAAAAAGGCCTAGCATTATTCGAGAGCATAAAAAAAATTGCTTGGAAGAATAACGCAATATTTCATTCGGTTAGTCTGCTATTTGTGGCTATCGGAGATTTCGATAATGCACTGAAACAGATTAAAAACTGCTATTTATATGATAATAGTACTTACTGGAAAACCCACGCCTCAAAAGATCCCGATCTAAATGTTCTTGCTAATCAAGAAGACTTTCGGAAACTGGCTAAAGCGCCATATTCCAGGAATTATAATGGAGCGAAATTAAAAGACCTTATAATCAGTTCAGTTGAACAAACCGAATGCCCAAGAAGGCATGAAATATGTGTTTTATCCGGCCAAAAGATTGGAAAGGGGGATAAGGTTTTGAAAATAGAATGGCTTTTTGGCGGTACATGCTATGCCCTACAAGGGTA
Organism: Bacteroidia bacterium; assembly: GCA_030427985.1. Lineage (GTDB taxonomy): Bacteria > Bacteroidota > Bacteroidia > Flavobacteriales > Flavobacteriaceae > Flagellimonas. The sequence continues at coordinate 73,637 of JAUIBH010000003.1, forward strand.
TCTGGAGAAATCTGAACTTTATGATAATTATAAAAACAAATTCTTAGAAAATAAATATGATATTAAAGAATTTGATATAAACGGAGTTGTTTATCATCCAAAATTTAAAGCGTTAATAAGGGATTTTGATTTGGACAAAGCCCTTCATCTGATCTTTTATGATCCTCCCATTAAACAAACACCATTTTGGCACCATAGTGGCGGGCAGTCACCAGGTGTTGAATTTGCTATGAATCTTCAAAAAATGCCCAATACAATTGAGCATTGGGGGTATCAAGAAGTTGTTTTTATGATTTCAATTTTATTTAAAATCGGTCATAAAGCGGATATTTTAAAAAGGATGATTGATTTTCCAAAACATGCTGTTCTATTACTGGCGATGGCCAATGATTTAAGATTTCAAGAAAAAGCAGCAGCTATTTTGGACTTACCAAAGCTGCCCGATATTTTTGATCTGTTTAGGGAGAAGAAGAAATTTAGTCTGGAGGATATGCTCGAGATTATAAAATTTGGGAAAGAAAATCCTGTTTTTTTAGAGCTATTGGGAAAATGTCTAAACCAGTATCAAACACATTACTTGAATTTTTTCAGACTTAATTCCGAGTTCTCAAAATTTGAGGGTAAAAACCCACAACTCTGTTATTTCTTCATTTCCAAACCGGATAAGCATTTATTTTTATATAACCTATTGACAAAAAAAGAATTCCCTGTTGATCAAAATAGTTCCCTTACTTACATGAAAGCCTTTTATTTTAGATCAGCTATTTTTTATGTTCTTTTCCAATACCCGGAGAGGGTTGATTCTTGGCTTGACTATATGCAACAAGAAGTGCGCTATTTTCCTTCAGGAAGCCCTCAAGGATATATCAATGATACTAAAAGAATGGTAAATAAATTCTTGAAAAAATTTTAATAGGCATTCCTCTTTTTTGGAATTATTTGTCAATGCCCATAAATATCATTATAGAGGCCTAAATATTTCTCCTTCACAATTTTGCGTTTTAGCTTCATGGTAGGGGTAAGGTGGCCTTCCTCAACGCTCCAAACATCTGGGGTCAACCGAAACTGCTTTACCTTCTCCCATTTGGCAAAATCTTCATTGGAGACATCCACCTCTTCTTGAAAACGGGCTATGACCTTTTCATTCGTGACCAAATCAGAATTTTCACCAATAGCAACTTGGTGTCGCTTGGCCCACTCACGAACAAAGTCAAAATTAGGTTGAATCAGAGCAGCGGGCATTTTTTCACCTTCGCCCACAACCATAATCTGTTCTATAAAGCGGGATTCCTTAAATCGATTTTCCAACAATTGTGGAGCGACGTATTTACCACCAGAGGTTTTAAACATTTCTTTCTTACGATCCGTAATCTGTAAAAAGCCATCTTCATCAATCTCACCTATATCCCCCGTATGGAAGTAACCGTCCTGGAGTACCTCTGCTGTTTTTTCAGGGTCTTTGTAATAGCCCATCATTACATTGGGTCCCTTGCAAAGAATTTCACCGTCTTCGGCAATTTTTATTTCAACACCATCCATAATTCTTCCCACTTTGCCTATTTTCCAACCATGGTTTCGCATTTCACTTACCGAAATTCCAGGTGATGTCTCAGTGAGTCCATAGCACTCCATAATGGGCATATCAGCAGCGGCAAAAATATGTCCAAGTCTAGGCTGTAGTGCCGCACTACCAGAAGCCATCATTTCCAAATTGCCTCCAAGTGCTTCTTTCCATTTGCTGAATATCAATTTTCTAGCCAACTTTAGCTTCAGCTCATACCACCAACCATTTGCCTTGTAGGGCTCAAATTTGAATCCAAGTTCCACGGCCCAAAAGAAAAGTTTCTTTTTGAGTCCGGTCAGTGCCGTACCCTTGGCAATAATGGCATCGTATACCTTTTCCACCAATCTTGGTACCACCGTCATGCAAGCTGGCTTCACTTCTTTGACATTTTCACTGATTTTGTCCAGTCCTTCCGCAAAATAGATTTCATAGCATAGATAAATGTATGCATACGAAAAGGTTCGTTCAAAAATATGGCAGAGGGGCAAAAAACTCAAAACGGGATCACCAGGTTCCAAGGGCAATCGGTTTTGGGCCGATAGTACATTTGAAACAATATTATTATGTGATAACATTACACCTTTGGGTTTTCCCGTTGTACCAGATGTATAAATTAGAGTGGCCAAATCACCAGGAGACACCCCTTCTTTTCGTTTCTCAACTTCTTCCTGGTTTGCGGCATCCGCTCCCAGTTCCAAAACCTCTGTCCAGCTCTTGCAATTGTCCAATTGATTAAAAGAATACACATCTTTTAAGGCCTTTACATTTTCGCTAATGGCCAAGACCTTTTGAAGAACTTCATCACAGGATACAAAGCAGTATTTGGCCTCAGAATGGTTTAATATATATTCATAATCCTCTTCGGCAATGGTAGGGTAAATGGGTACATTTTGGGCGCCTACTTGGAGTATGCCTATATCGGAAATGCACCACTCGGTTCTATTGGTGGTAGAAATAAGGGCAATCTTGTCATTAGGTTTCACACCCAATTTAAGAAGTCCTCTGCTAAATGCATTTGCCTTATCAATATATTCTTTTGTTGAGGTTGCTACCCATTGGCCGTTGTATTTGGTGACCAATGCTTTTTCGAGGGGGTGTTTTTCCATTTGGTAGTATGGAAAATCGAACAATCGGGTAACTGTTTGCATAGTAAGTTTCTATTAGGTAATTGCAAAATAGGGAAAGGAAACGGTATTTTAAAACGAGTTATTCAAAAACAAGCTGAAATTCCTGCTAATTTTACACAAAATGTAATTTCATGCCCTCGTGGGAATCCGTAAATCCCAAAGATTTGTAGAAAGCCAGTGCATCTGGTCGTTTTTTGTCCGTGGTCAATTGTACTACATGGGCTCCCTTTTGTTTTGACCGATGAATGGCCCACTGAAATAATTGTTTCCCAATTCCTTTACCGCGGTAGTCTTCCCGGATCCGAACTGCCTCTATTTGTGCCCGGATTCCGCCTTGATAGGTGAGATATTGAAGAAAGCTCAATTGAAGGGTTCCAATGACTTCACCGTTTTCATTTTCAATGACAACCAATTCTTGGTTGGGGTCATTAAAGATATTAACAAAGGCTTGGTAGTATGCATCGGGAAGTGGGTCTTTATAATCTTCCCGAAGCTTCCCCAATTTATCATTGGCCAGCATTTGTACTATGGCAGGAACATCTTCTTTTTCTGCTTGCCTAATCTTCATGGTTTACGTTTTCCACCCACTCTCTAGCATTTACAAAAGCTTGTAGCCAAGGCGAAACCACATCAGTTCTATCCTTCGGATAATGAGCCCAGTTCCATGGAAATGTGGACCGCTCAATGTGTGGCATGGTCACCAAGTGGCGTCCTGTTTTGTCGCAGAGCATGGCGGTGTTGTAATCACTCCCATTAGGATTGGCGGGATACCCCTCATACCCGTATTTGGCCACAATACCATATTCACTTTCAGCATGGGGCAGGCTAAATTTACCCTCACCATGTGAAATCCAAACGCCTAATGTCGTGCCCGCCATATTGGAGAGCATGACAGAGTTGTTTTCTTGAATTTTTACCGAAGTAAAACCACTTTCGTGCTTGTGCGATTCATTATAGGTCATTCTGCCATGGGTCTCATGCTCTGGATTGATCAAATCCAATTCCATAAACAATTGGCACCCATTGCAAATACCGACGGATAACGTATTGGGGCGAGCAAAGAAATCTTTCAAAGCCTTATTGGCCTTTTCATTATATTTAAATGCTCCAGCCCAACCCTTGGCACTTCCCAGAACATCTGAATTGGAAAATCCACCCACAGCTCCGATAAACTGAATATCTTCCAAGGTTTCTCGTCCCGTGATAAGGTCGGTCATGTGGACATCTTTTACATCAAATCCAGCCAGGTACATGGCATTGGCCATTTCCCGCTCGGAATTACTTCCTTTTTCGCGAAGGATGGCAGCTTTGGGTCGATTTCCAGTGGGAATACTGGGCAACTTTCCAGTAAAATCTTTTGGAAATTCGTAGGTCAAAGCTTGATGCTTGTAATTGTCATAACGGTCTTTGGCAAGTCCATTGGCGGTTTGTTTATTGTCCAACAGATAAGAAGTTTTGAACCACGTATCACGGAGTGATGTTATGTTCAGTCCAATCTCTACTCCATTATTTTTGATTGTCAGAGTACTTTCCGGAGTAACACTGCCTATCTTATGGAATTCAACACCAGCATCTTTCAAAACGTTTTCTGCGGAAGCATCTTTGGCTTGGAAAACAAGCCCAGCATTTTCTGAAAATAACAGTTTAATGCTGTCTGATTCTCCAATAGGGGTCAAATCCAGTTGGGCGCCGAGGTCATTATCTGCAAAACAAAGTTCCAATAAGGTAGTGATCAATCCGCCGGATGCTACATCGTGACCTGCCAAAATCTGGTCACTTTTAATTAATTCTTGAAGGGTATTGAAAACGGTCTTTACATAATCCGCATCCAAAACCGAAGGGGTTTCATCACCGATACCGTTCAAAATTTGGGCAAAGGAAGAACCACCCAATTTATGGCTATCCTTGGAGATATTTATATAGTAGATGTCGCCTCCATCTTTTTGAAGCACAGGTTCCACCACCTTGGTGATGTCATCACAATGTGCTGCGGCAGAAACGATTACAGTTCCAGGAGACAACACCTCACCATCTTTATATTTTTGTTTCATGGAAAGCGAATCCTTTCCAGTAGGCACATTGATGCCGAGTTCAATGACAAAATCCGACAAAGATTCCACGGCTTTGTACAAACGGGCATCCTCACCTTCATTGCGGCAGGGCCACATCCAGTTAGCGGAAAGGGAAACGGATTTTAGGCCATCCTTTAAGGGCGCCCAAACCATATTTGTTAGTGATTCCGCTACACTATTTCTGCTTCCCGCAACGGGGTCAATCAAAGAGGAAACGGGTGAATGTCCAATGGTAGTAGCAATACCTTCTTTCCCTTTAAAATCCAAGGCCATCACTCCGCAATTGTTCAAAGGCAGTTGCAAAGGGCCAACACACTGTTGCTTGGCAACGTGGCCGCCTACACAGCGGTCCACTTTATTGGTGAGCCAATCTTTACAGGCTACCGCTTCCAGTTGCAATACATGTTCCAAATATTCATGGAAATGCTCTAAGGAATAGGAGAGGGTTGGATAGTTTTGTTGTGCTGATTTGTCATCCATAATGGTCTTGGGTGAGCTTCCAAACATATCCGAAAGCTCCAAATCCATTGGCTTTTCACCGGATTCATGCGATTCAAAAGTGAAACGGAGGTCACCCGTAACCTCACCCACATTGTACATGGGGGAGCGCTCACGAGCAGCTACGCGATCTAATAAATCCAAATCCTTTTCACCAATCACCAAGCCCATACGTTCTTGGGATTCGTTCCCGATCAATTCCTTTTTGGAAAGGGTAGGGTCGCCGACAGGCAATTTGTCGGTATCGATATTTCCTCCGGTTTCTTCCACCAATTCCGATAGACAGTTGAGGTGTCCACCGGCTCCATGATCATGGATGGAAACGATAGGGTTATCATGACTTTCCAACAATCCACGAACAGCATTTGAGGCTCTTTTTTGCATTTCAGGGTTGGAACGTTGTACGGCATTCAACTCGATGGCGGAGCTAAATTCACCCGTATCGGCACTGGAAACTGCTGCACCACCCATTCCAATGCGGTAATTATCACCACCTAGAACGACTATTCTGTCTCCTTTTTTGGGCGTGTCCTTCAGCGCTTGGTTGGTTTTACCGTAACCAATACCTCCGGCCATCATAATCACCTTGTCGAAACCTAGTTTTCGAGCTTCCTCTTGATGTTCGAAGGTAAGCACGGAACCTGCAATAAGGGGTTGCCCGAATTTGTTTCCAAAATCGGATGCCCCATTGGAAGCCTTGATCAAAATATCCATGGGGGTTTGGTACAACCAATCTCTTTCTTTCATTCCTTTTTCCCAAGGCCGGTTTTCTTCCAAACGGGAATAGGAAGTCATGTAGACCGCAGTTCCTGCCAAGGGCAACGAGCCTTTTCCACCTGCCAAACGATCACGAATCTCGCCCCCGGAACCTGTTGCAGCTCCATTGAAAGGCTCCACCGTAGTTGGGAAGTTATGGGTTTCGGCTTTGAGGGATAAAACCGAATCAAATTCTTTTTCTTCGTAAAAATCAGGTTGATCGGCACTTTTTGGCGCGAATTGAATGGCTTTTGGCCCTTTAATAAAGGCCACATTGTCTTTATAGGCCGAAACAATATCGTTGGGATTCGCTTCGGAAGTTTTTTTAATCAATTTGAATAGGGAAGAGGGCATCTCTTTTCCGTCAATGACGAAGGTTCCGTTGAAAATTTTATGTCGGCAATGCTCAGAATTCACCTGACTGAACCCGAACACTTCGGAATCGGTCAACTTGCGCCCTAATTTTTGGGCAAGTCCTTCCAAATAAGCCACTTCTTCATCACTTAAGGCCAAACCTTCTTTTTGGTTGTAGGCGGCAATGTCTTCAATCTCCAAAATGGGTTCAGGGACGATGTTGATGGTATAAATATCCTGCCCCAGTCCCTTGTATTTTTGGGAGAGCATGGGGTCGTATTCCGTAAAGTCTTCGGCAACGGCCTGGAATTCTTCTATCCGTATGATTCCTGTGACGCCCATGTTTTGGGTAATCTCGGTGGCGTTGGTACTCCAGGGAGTCACCATCGCGGCCCGGGGCCCAACAAAAAAGGCGTCCAGTGACGCCGCTTCTATCTTGGGTTGGTTGCCGAACAACCAGGTTAACTTTTCATTATCTTCCTTACTGATTTCCTGAATGGTCTGGACGGCAAAAACCTTGGTAGCCTTGTCCCCAAAAAAATGGATCATACAATCTGAGCGTTGAACGGTTTAAGAAAGTGCAAATTTACGATTTTGGGTTGGATTTTATGTTTTTGAATCAGCAGAGTTTTGAACCATACATGTTGATAGCAGTTTTATCAATTGAAAACCATCATAGAC
>JAUIBH010000004.1 GCA_030427985.1 Bacteroidia bacterium
AAGGGCCATACATATACGCATTTTTGGAGGTGCGGTAATAATCCAGTTGCTCTGAATCAATAATATATTCAGGGTTGTCAATATGAACTTTATTCTTGAACTGCACTTTTTTGAGCTCTGTAAAATAGGTGCCTATTTTACTGGTAAGCACGTTGGCAGAATCCACCACCTTGCCTCCTGAATTGTAATAGGAAATCTGTTTTTCACGATCAAAATAAAGGGTGTCCGTGGTCAAGGTCATTTTACCATCGGACAAATCCACATTTTCCCAAGCTTTGGCCAGACTGGTGTTGCCGTTCCAATCCAGTTTTGCGCTGTTCATCTCAATGGAATCCCCTTGTTGCAGTCGAACATTACCAATGGCCCTCAATCTATTTTCTTGATTGTAAAAAATGGCGATATCGCACCAGAGGTCAGCACCTTGGTGTTCAAACTGTACTTGACGTTCATCATCCTTGCTAAAAATGGATGCTCCTGGAAATTGCTCCTCGTCTTTGGTAAAATTGGCACCATAAACAATGTTTATTTGTCTACCCTGAGGTTCTTCTTGGGCAGGGACCATAAAATAGGTAAGGAACAGAATGAAAAAAGAAATCCTTTTCAAATTCATGGAATTTTGCTCAAAAGTAGGGTTTTTAGGTAAAGTGGCATATACCCTTTAGAAAGGTTTGGGATTTGAAAAGGATTTTAAGAAGTCTGCTTACCCTAAATAAGCGGAGTACATCCAAACGAGTTTTTCCTGTTCACGGATGTAATCGCTCATCAACGCATTGGTTCCTTCATCATTGGAGTCTCCAGACATTTCCAACAACTCTCTTTCCAGAGGTAAGAGCACCTCATATCCATTCAAGATTTCTTTTATAGCTTCATTGCCACTTGAAACATTTTTGGCCGCTTTTATGTGGGAAATCTTGGAATAGTCTGCATAGGTATGCAATGGTGTAAAGCCAAGGGTCAATATCCTTTCAGCAATTTCATCGATTTTCACCAGGGAGTCGTTATACAATTCTTCAAATTTAAGGTGGAGCTCAAAAAACTTATCGCCTTTTATGTTCCAGTGAAACCCTCTGGCATTCATATAAAATAACTGATAGTTTGCCAAAAGTTCATTCAATTTATCTGATAGGGCACTGGAGGCTTTTTTGTCCAGTCCAATTTGATTTAAGTTACTTGCCATAATTATTGTTTTTTAAGGTTTTAGGTCGAAAATTGACCGCTGATTCATCATATTTTCAGGCCGAAGATATAGAATTAGGAGTGCTCCTGAAGTGACCAAAGTCACACAAACCGGAAACTTTATTTTTTCTGAATCAAACTAATGGCAAAACCGCCACCTTCCACCAAGGGTATATAAAGCGTTTCACCTTTGGTGATTTCCATATTTTCAATGGTGATGGCTGTTGGATTTGTCATAAAATGAGCATCTTCAGCATCTCTATAAATGATGGCGTCATAGGTAGTTCCTTCGTCCAGAAAATTAAAATCAATACTGATCTCCCGTTTGTTTTCATCCGTAATTCCACCCACAAACCAATTGCCGGTCTCTCTTTCTTTTCGTGCAATGGTGACAAAATCACCCACTTCACCATTCAAGACCACGGTCTTGTCCCAATCCACACCAACATCCCTAATAAACTGAAAAGCAGGCTGGTTTTCATAGTTTTCAGGAAGGTCACAGGCCATTTGTACCGGGCTATAAATGACCACATATAGAGCCAATTGCTGGGCCAAGGTGGTACTTATATGGTTATCTTCTTTTGTGGGAAGTCCAATGTCAAAAACCCCAGGGGTGAAATCAATGGGGCCTGCCAGCATTCGGGTGAATGCTACAATGGGCAAATGTTCCGGGGGATTGCCCCCATCTGCTGACCACGCATTGAATTCTTGGCCTCGCAAACCTTCCCGGGCAATGGCATTGGGGTAGGTCCTTCGGACTCCGGTCGCCTTAATGGGTTCATGGGCATTGGTGGCCACTTGATATTTGGCTCCAGTTTCCAAAACTTTTCGGTAATGGTTCACCATCCATTGGCCGTGGTGATATTCGCCTTTGGGAATAATTTTCCCTACATAACCTGTTTTTACGGAATGGATGCCCAACTGGTTCATAAGCTGGTAGGTGGTGTCCAATTGTTGTTCGTAGGTGCGTGGAGCCGCGGAGGTTTCGTGGTGCATGATGATTTCTACCCCTCGGTCCTTGGCATATTGGTTGAGTTCCTCTAAATCGTAATCGGGGTAGGGGGTCACAAAATCAAAGACCCCTTCACGGTCCTCAAAACCAATCCAATGCTCCCAACCGGTGTTCCATCCTTCCACTAAGACACCGGTGATGTTATTTTCTGCGGCAAAATCAATGTATTTTTTGGTGTTTTCAGTGGTGGCCCCGTGTTTTCCATGTGGTTTGGCTTCAGTATGAAACGTACTCATATCTTGGGAGCCCGCATAATCCCAAGTGGATTTTCCAATGTGCATTTCCCACCAAATTCCAACATATTTTTTGGGTTTGAACCAACTTACATCTCCAATTTTGTTGGGTTCGTTTAGGTTGACGATGAGTTTAGAATCTATCAATTCGGTAGCTTTTTCAGCAATTTGAATGGTACGCCAAGGCGTCTTGAAGGGTAGTGCTCGCTTTACTTTGTATCCCAATCTATTGGAACCGACCAATTCGCTGGTCAGTTTAAGGGATGCTGTATCCACTTTTAAGGTCATGCCCGCATAATCGGTAAGGTTGGCCTCATGAAAACTCAGGTGAATGCCGTCATTGCCCCGCATAGTGACTGGGGTGTTCACAGCATTTTCAGGAATATAGGTCTGGGCCAAATTGGGGTCATCCCGTTTTGTGGTAGCATCAATTTCAGAGACTTTTGTGGTGTTGTACAAATGCTCATAAATATCCCAATCTCCCGGTATCCACCATGTGGTGTAATCTTCAGTGAGTTGAAATTCGGTGTTTTCATCCATGATCACTAAGCTGTCCACCCCTTGCTGGGGCAAAAATTCATAGCGAAACCCAATGCCATCATCATACGCTCTAAAATAGATATTGATTTTGCGATGGGGTGCGGAGTCTTCCTCCAATTCAACCAACATTTCATTATAAGCATTAACGACTTCCTTTTGCTCACCCCAAGGCATTTCCCAAGTTTTGTAGACCGCTTTTTTTTCTGAACCTAAGATTTTGAAATTATCCTTTAGTACCTTTTGATCTTTAAAATCAAAGCCCATTGAAGAAGCATCAATGATGATTTTTTCATTGTGCTTCACTTGGTAAATAGGCTCTCCATCTGCTGAAAGATGAAAATCTATGGTATTGATCTTACCGGGGGATGTTACGGAAAGCGTTTCAGATTCTTGCGAACAGGATATAAGAAACCCTGCAACGCAAAGGATTGCTAGTAATTTGTTCATTAGGCGTTGTTTAGTTAGTTAGTGCTGAAGAATAATCACAAAAGCAATGCTGAGTGATTTTCCCTCATCTTAAAAGTACTAAAAAAGAAACAATGCCCCTTTTGTTATCTATGTATGGTCTGCAATCGGTCTGGTCCTACGGAAACAATTTTAATCGGTACGTTGAGTTGTTCTTCCAAGAAAGCAATATAATCATTGAGCGCAGGTGGTAGCTCATTGGCCTGGGTCATTTGGGTTAGGTCTTTGGCCCAACCTTTTAATTCTGTGTAGACCGGGGTTACATGCTTACTTTCAATATTATAAGGAAGGTGTTGAATTTCTTGCCCTTTGTATTTGTATGCCGTACAGACTTTGATAGTTTTAAATCCACTCAAAACATCGGCTTTCATCATCATAAGTTCGGTTACACCGTTAATTTGTACCGCGTATTTGAGCGCGACCAAATCCAACCAACCGCATCGTCTGGGCCTGCCTGTGGTAGCACCAAATTCATTGCCCACACGTCCCATGGTTTCACCGTCCTTGTCAAAAAGTTCCGTGGGGAAGGGTCCACTTCCTACACGGGTAGTGTATGCTTTGAAGATTCCCAAAACCCGTTTTATTTTATTGGGGGCCACACCCAATCCGGTACAGGCACCTGCAGCCGTGGTATTGGAGGATGTCACAAACGGATAGGTTCCAAAATCAATATCGAGCAAAGAGCCTTGGGCACCTTCAGCGAGTATTTTTTTCCCTTCAGCCTGTGCCTTAAAGATATATTCCTCGCTATCGATAAAAGTCAGTTTTTTAAGGGCTTCCACACCTTCACAGAATTCTGCTTCCAGTTCTGCCAAATTGTATTCGATTTCAACATTGTAGAAATTGATCATGGACTCATGCTTGTTGGCAAGGGCCCTGTACTTTTTCTTCCAATTGTCAAACTCCAAATCCCCTACACGCATTCCGTTACGACCTGTTTTGTCCATATAGGTTGGTCCAATACCCTTTAGGGTAGAGCCAATTTTAGCCTTTCCTTTGGATGCTTCTGATGCGGCATCCAATAAGCGGTGGGTAGGTAGAATGAGATGTGCTTTTCTGGAAATGAGAAGTTTGGCGACAAAGTCTATATTGAATTTATCTAAGTTGTCCAGTTCCTTTTTGAAAATTACAGGGTCAATGACTACACCATTCCCCACAATATTGATCGCATTTTCATGGAAAATTCCTGATGGTATGGTGTGCAGAACGTGTTTTATACCATCAAATTCCAAGGTATGCCCTGCGTTGGGACCTCCTTGAAATCGGGCTATGATATCGTATTCCTTGGTTAATACATCAACAATTTTTCCTTTTCCTTCGTCTCCCCATTGGAGTCCAAGCAATAAATCTACCATGAAATGTTTCGGTTATTCAGTTAGGTTTTTTTCTTTGTTTCGGGTCCCGTAGAAATACAATGAGTGGTTATTGATCTTAATGTCAAAAACCTCTTCAATGGTCTTTTTTATGGATTGGATACGGGGATCGCAAAATTCAACAACTTCACCTGTATCTGTTAGGATAACATGGTCGTGTTGGCGATCAAAATAGGATTTTTCGTATTGGGCCTGGTTTTTTCCAAATTGGTGCTTACGAACCAGTTTACTTTCCAGCAATAGCTCAATGGTATTGTACAAGGTTGCACGACTTACACGGTAATTCTTGGTTTTCATCTTGATGTAGAGGGATTCCACATCAAAATGATCATCACTATCGTAGATTTCCTGTAAAATGGCGTAGCGTTCAGGGGTTTTGCGGTGTCCTTTTTCCTCAAGGAAAGCAGTGAACACGTTTTTTACAATTTCCTGATTTTTGTTGTTTCCCATGGCTTTCTACCTATGCTAATGCACAAAGGTACAGCTAAAAATTAAATTCTGGTCACTTTGTCGATTCCCTCTACCTGCTTTAAGTTGTCCATCAACTTTTTAATGATATTGTTGTTTTTGACCACAAGGGTAATCTTTCCCTTAAAGGTACCGCCATCGGCTGTAAAGTTGAGGTTTCTCATGTTCACATGCATGTTGTCCGATATGATATTGGTAATATCATTGACCAATCCCAAGTTGTCGATTCCTGTAAGTTGAATATCCACAGAAAACTCTTCTTGGGTGGAATCTATCCATTTGGCACTGATGATTCGGTAGGCATAATTGGATTGGAGTGAAATGGCATTGGGGCAATTCTTTTTGTGCACTTTTATGCCGTCGTTTACACTCACAAACCCAAAAACATCATCCCCGGGAATTGGATTACAGCATTGCGAAAGCTTGTAGTTCAGTTTTTCTTCCTCTTTCCCAAACACGAGCATGTCGTATTTGGTGGTAATTTCATCCTTATCCACATCCTTTGGCGCAGGTGTCCGTCGGATGCGGTTTTTAAAGAAGTTTAGGAAGGCATTATGATACGAAGAAGCAAAATCCTTCAGTTTGTCATTGTCAATCACCCCAATTCCCACTCGATAAAAGAGGTCTAAACTGGTTTTCAGTTTAAAATAGGTGACCAATTTGTTGACGGTATCCTCGTTGAGGTTGATTTTTTGTGATTTCAGTTTTCTGCGAAGGATTTCCTTACCTTCTTCGGCAACACTCTTTTTCTCTTCTTTTAAAGAAGATTTAATTTTAGACCGGGCTCTGGCTGTTTGCGCATAATCCAACCAACTTTGGGATGGTTTTGCCGTTTCCGAGGTAATGATCTCCACCTGATCCCCACTTTGCAATTCTGAGCCTAATGGCACCAATTTTCCATTCACCTTGGCACCACGGGTCTTCATACCAATTTCCGTATGGATGTGAAAGGCAAAATCCAGAGCTGTAGCCCCTTTAGGCATGGATTTGAGCTCACCCTTCGGCGTAAAGACAAAAATTTCCTTGGAATACAGGTTGAGTTTGAACTCTTCTACAAAGTCTACCGCGTTGCCATTGGCACTTTCCAGTGCTTCTTGGAGTCGGTTCAACCATTCCTCAATACCTTGTTCTTTTTGGTCGCCATGCTTGTATTTAAAGTGGGCCGCGTAGCCTTTCTCTGCAATTTCGTGCATCCGCTCACTTCTGATTTGTACTTCCACCCATTTTCCTTTAGGGCCCATTACAGTGATATGGAGAGCTTCATACCCTGTGGATTTCGGAGAGGTAATCCAATCACGAAGACGAATGGGGTTGGGCGTGAAATGATCGGTTACAATGGAATAGATTTTCCAAGCAAGGAACTTTTCATTCTTTCTATCGGATTTGTAGATAATTCGAATGGCAAATTTGTCGTACACCTCATCAAAAGGAATATTCTGCGCCTTCATTTTCCTTCGGATGGAAAAAATGGACTTCATTCGCCCTTTGATCTCATAATTGAGTCCTTCCTTGTCCAAAGAATTCCGTATCACATCCGAAAAGGATTCAATGTAAGCTAGGTTTTCCTCTTCGGTGTCCTCAATTTTGGCCTGAATATCGTAGTAGACATCGGGCTCCGTGTATTTTAGGGCGAGGTCCTCTAAATGTGTTTTTATGTTGTACAGACCAATTCGGTGGGCGAGAGGCGCATAGATATAGAGCGTTTCTGAAGCAATTTTTACCTGCTTGTGCTCGGGCATGGAATCCATGGTGAGCATGTTGTGGTAACGGTCCGCAATTTTAATAATGATTACCCGGACATCATCGTGCAGTGTCAACAACATTTTCCGGAAATTTTCCGCCTGCTGACTAATATCTTTGTCCTTTTTGAGGTGGGCAATTTTGGTGAGTCCATCCACAATACGGGCAACGGTCTCCCCGAACATACGCTCAATGTCGTCCAAGGTGTAAGGAGTGTCTTCAACCACATCATGGAGTAGGGCAGAGGCGATGGAAACTGCATCCAGACCAATTTTGGAAGCCACAATCTTGGCCACGGCAATAGGATGGAAAATGTATGCCTCCCCAGATTTCCGCCTTTGGTTTTTGTGCGCATCTACGGCCACATCAAAGGCAGAGCGTATCAACTTCTTGTCCTCATCGGTCAAGGTCTGATAGCTGATGCGAAGCAATTCCTTGTACTGCTTTGCAATCTCCTTGTTCTCTTTTTCGATAGCAGCCTCCGTCATAGTATATTAAAATTACCACAATCTTTATTGGTAAACAACAAAAATTATGCCTTTAAGTTTCTTATACGCTCTATAAGTGGCGGGTGGGAGTAATGTACAAAAACATAGGCAGGATGTGGGGTAAGGTTGCTCAAACTGTTCTTTGATAACTTTTTTAACGAAGTGACCAGCGGTGTGGCGGCAAAGGTAGTTTTGGCAAAATCATCTGCTTGAAACTCAAATTTTCGGGATAAATAGTTCATGGCCAGTTCTGTGATTTCAGAAATGGGGCTGTACAAGAGTGCAAATCCTACCAAAGCCGCGTGAAAACTTGGCGTTGAAACCCCAATGGCCTTTGAAATCTCTGGATGGTTGATGAAGAGGGACAAAATATAAAGGGTAAAACCAGTCAATGCGAGGGAGACAGTCAAATTAAAAATGATATGTTTCCGTTTGTAATGTCCAACTTCATGGGCCAAAACCGCTACAATTTCCTCTTCGCTAAGATCATGGATCAACGTATCGTACAAGGTGATTCGTTTTTCCTTTCCAAAACCCGAAAAATAGGCATTGGCCTTGGTGGAACGTTTAGAGCCATCAATCACAAAAATATTTTTCAACTCGAACCCCACTTTTTGGGCATAATTTTCAATGGCATTCTTTAAACTTCCCTCATCCAACGGTGTTTGTTTGTTGAAGAGGGGAACAATGAGTCGACTGTAAAACAGATTGGTGAAAAGGATAACGACAGCCACCAAAATCCATGTATATATCCAGAAATGAGGTCCAGTCCATTGGTAAAATAAAATAAATAGGGACAAAATACCCCCAGCGAGAACCGCTGTGAGGATTCCCGATTTGATTTTATCCAAAAAGAACAATTTTTGGGTCGTTTTGTTGAAACCGTACCGCTCTTCGATAACAAAGGTTTTGTAGTAGGAAAAAGGGATTCCCAGTACCCCGCTTCCCAATGTTATGATCCCGAAAAAAAGTAATGCCATGGGAATGGTATCCGTGGTGATGGAACGGACGATTTTATCGACCCACTCAAAACCGCCAAACCACAAAAAACCAATGGTTAGAATCAGTGAGAAACCATCCGAAACCAGCCCAAATCTGTAGTTGGTCATTTTATATGCCTGCGATTTTTGATATTCCTCATCATCAAAAACATCGGTGAGCTCTGATGGAACGGTGGATTTGAATCGTTTCGCATTCAAATACTCCAAAAGTTGATGGACCAAGTATTGGACTACCAAAATAATTAGGATGATGTAGAACAAGTAGTTTTTTTCCATAGCTTAAAATCCGCGTTGCCGCTTCGCTTCAAATATAAGTATTGCCGCCGATACGGAAACATTCATTGAATCGATTTCACCTTGCATGGGTATGATGATGTTCTGGTCCGAATTTTGGAGCCATTCTTCTGTAAGTCCCGTTGCCTCTGTACCCACAACTAGGGCCGTGCCTCCGGTAAAATCACATTCCACATAATTTTTTGAAGCTGTCAATGCGGCACAATTGATTTTTATGCGGTTCTGTTTTAAAAATTGGATGATTTCCCCAGAACTTCCTATTCCAATCTGATTGGTGAATACACAGCCTACACTGGACCGGATAATATTGGGATTGTAGAGGTCCGATTTTGGATTGGCAATCAAGACGGCATCCACGGCAGCGGCATCGGCAGTTCTTAGTAAAGCCCCTACATTGCCTGGTTTTTCTGGAGCTTCTGCTACCAATACCAATGGTTTTTTAGTTTTGAACCGAATGTCATCTAAACTGTGATTTTTTGCTTTAACAATGGCCAAGACACCTTCTGTGGTTTCCCGGTAGGCCACTTTTTCATAGACTTGTTTAGAAATCTGTACGATTTCAGCATTGGGATTTTTTGAAATTAGGTTTGAATCCAGTTGCGGTAAAATCTCAGGGCAATACAGCAGGGTTTCGAAATGGTATCCTCCTTTTTGGGCCAGTTCCAGCTCACGTTGCCCTTCCAAAACAAAGAGTCCAGCCTTCCTCCGTTCCCTTGACTTTTCCTTAAGCTGCAGTATTTTTTTGACCAGTGGATTTTGGACACTGCTGATGATTTTGGCTTCCATACAAATCAAAAATAGAGATTCCTGTAATTTAAAAAAGGGGTTTTCGACCAAGTGACAAATTAGATACCATGAAAAAAATAACCATTCTATTACTCACATTGGCCATTGGGGCCTGTAAACCTACTCCTAAAAAAGAAGAAACCCAACAAGCTGTCCAAGAGAAAACAGAAGAAGCGAAATCACCATATCCTGAAGCATTGACCAAGGTTTTTGACGCCCATGGCGGATTACAAAATTGGAAAGAACAGCGTACCTTGAGTTTTGTACTGCCTAATCCCGAAAATCCTGAAACCCATACGGTAGACCTTTGGTCCAGAAAGGATCGAATAGACACCGAAAAGTTTTCTATGGGGTTTGACGGCAAGGATATTTGGCTTTTGGACCCCAACAAAAATTACCAAGGTGACCCCTCTTTTTACCATAACGTGATGTTCTATTTTTACGGAATGCCCTTTTTGTTTGCAGACAATGGTATTACATACAGTGAAACAGAAGACCTGACTTTTGAAGGGAAAAATTATCCTGGTTTACACATTGGTTTTGAGAGTGGAGTGGGTGCTTCCTCCAAGGATGAGTATGTACTTCACTTTGACCCAGACACCCACCAAATGGCGTGGTTAGGCTATACCGTGACCTATGGAAGTGGGGAAAAATCCGATAATGTGCGGTGGGTTCGATATAACGATTGGCAAACCTTAAATGGGGTGGTGCTACCGAAATCCATTACATGGTATACTTATGAAGGCCGAGAAATCTTAGAACCAAGGGAAACGGCTTCGTTTGAAGAAGCTACTTTAAGTACCACACCAAAACCTGATAATTTTTATACCAAGCCTGAAGGGGCAACTGTTACAAAATCAAAAGTAGATTAATTGAAAAAGGAAGTTGAAACAAGAGCGGCGTTCCAAGGAACGCCGCTCTACTTTTTTATTCACTTTTACCTTCTCTTTCGTACTTGCCCATATATCGTTTCCATAATTCGGTTTGATGGGTCTCCAAGGAAACATCCCGTCCATCAATAAAGGCTTTGGAGAGTTGGTTGGTGCGCATGTCCAACGCATCTCCCTCGGAAATGAATAAAGTGGCACTTTTGCCAACTTCCAGAGAGCCGTAATCGGCATCAATGCCCAAGATTTTGGCGGTGTTGCCTGTTATGAGTTGTAAAGCCATTTCTTTATCCATGCCTTGCCCGGCCACCTGTCCGGCATAGAATGCTAGGTTTCGCGTTTGGAAATTGTCCATGGATTCGTTTTGCAGACCAACCAATAATCCAGCATCTACCAAAAGTTTCGGCAATTTATACGGGAAATCGTAATCGTCGTCATCAAATTTTGGCAATGCATGGGTTTCGCTAACCAAAACGGGGATGTTGTGTTCTTTTAGGAAGTCCGTAATTTTATGGGCACGGTAACCGCCCACAATCACAGTATGCTGTATTCCTGCTTTTTCGGCAAGCGTAACAGCATCAATCATTTCCTTTTCGCCATTAGTATGGACATACAGCCGTTGAGAGCCGTCAAAGAGACCTTGCATGGCCGCAAAGGGCAAATTCAACTCTTTGGAAGCCGTTTTTCCATAGGCTTTGGCATTTTCAACAAAGGTTTTGACTTCGTCTACTTGTTCCTGATACTTCTTATTGGGGATAAAGGCATCAGGTTCTCCCTGCCAAGTACTTCCTTTTCGGTAGAGCGAAGGCCAATTTAAGTGGATGCCATCATCAGTTTTCACAGCGGCATCTTCCCAATTCCAGGCATCAAACTGTACAATGGATGAGGTTCCCGATATTCTTCCACCCTGTGGTGTGGCTTGACCCAATAATACGCCATTGGGGCGCATGCTTTCCACCACCTTCGATTCGGCATTGTACGCAATTAGACTGCGTACATTTGGAATCATATCACCAATTTCATCTTGGTCATCACTAGCTCGAACGGCATCAACCTCTACCAAGCCCAAAGATTTTGCTGGGGCTATAAAACCGGGGTAGACGTGTTTTCCTTCCGCATTGATCATAGTGCCTATGGTTGGTGCCATAAGGTCTGCGCCAATTGCAGTTATTTTTCCATCTACAAAAATGATGGTGCAATTTTCTATGACTTCTCCATTACCAATATGTGCAGTAGCCCCAAAAATGGCGAGTTGTTCCGTTTGGGGTGGAGCAGGGGTCTGTTGCGCTTGAACTGAAACCCCAAATACGAGTAGTATGATTAAAAATATTTTTTTCATGGCTTGTTTTTTAAAGGGTTTCACATTCAAATCGTTCTTTTTTGTTCTGGACAGGAGTTTGGGTCTTTGCTCCGTTTTCCTTTTCGCTCAACATCATATTGATGAGTTGGTTTCGCTCTTTCTGAACTGATTCGCGAAGCATTTTATCCTTTTCCAGATCAAAATAAACGGCACCTTCAATCAAAGTTTTTTCCGCTTTGGCATAAACGGAAAGGGGATGGTCGTTCCAAAGCACTAAATCTGCATCTTTACCTTCTTCTACGGTTCCTACACGGTCATCAATATGCAACAGCTTAGCTGGATTTAGCGTAACGGTTTTCCAAGCCTCCAATTCGGACATTCCGCCATATTTTACGGTTTTCCCAGCTTCTTGGTTCAATCTACGGGACATTTCAGCATCATCACTGTTGATGGCCACGGTAACTCCTTGGCTGGCCATGATGGCAGCGTTATACGGAATGGCATCGTTTACTTCAAACTTATAGGCCCACCAATCACTAAAGGTAGAACCCCCGACACCGTGCTCGGCCATTTTATCAGCTACTTTGTAGCCTTCCAAAATGTGGGTAAAGGTATTCACTGTAAAGTTGAATTTTTCCGCAACCTTCATCATCATATTGATTTCACTTTGCACATAGGAGTGACAGCTAATGAATCGTTCACCGTTCAAAATTTCGGCCAAAACCTCCATTTCTTCATCATATCTATAAGGTTGACCACTTTTCTTTTTGGCATCGTATTCCTTGGCCCGTTGGAAGTAATCCACATAGACCTGCTCCACCCCCATCCGTGTCTGCGGGAAGCGGGAAACACTGCCCCAGTTGGATTGTTTAACATTCTCACCCAAAGCAAATTTTATGAACTTAGGTGAATTGGGGAATACCAATCCATCAGAATTTTCACCCCACTTTAATCGTAGGATGGCAGAACGACCACCAATAGGGTTGGCCGAACCATGCAAAAGTTGAATGGTGGTAACGCCACCTGCCAAGTTTCGGTAGATGTTCATATCTTCAGGGTCAATGGCGTCCTTCATCCGAACTTCTGCGGAGGAGTTATGACCTGCTTCGTTGATGGTAACGGCAGCAATGTGCGAGTGTTCATCAATGATACCAGCGGTAAGGTGCTTTCCAGTAGCATCCACAGTAGTGGCACCACCAGCGTTGAGTCCTTTCCCGACTTTAGAAATTTTTCCATTTTTCACGAGTACATCCGTGTTTTCCAAAATACTGGTACCTGTCCAAACAGTGGCATTTTTAAAGAGGATGTTTTCCTGCTTGGGTTTGGTTTTATAGCCATAACCCACATTCGGATAGGAGAGTGCCATCAAGTTTGGTTTCCCCGAAGTGCTCTGTTTTGATTTTTCTTCAAATGGGGCTGTTTTGGTCAGATTTGCAGTAGCTTCGGTTCCATTGGAAAGTAAAGCCTTGGCCACAATATTTTCAGAAGTGGGAAGCACTTGGGCAATTAGACGATAAGAAGTGGTCTCATTTTCTGAAAAAGCCAAATTCAACCAATCTGCACTGTAATCGATTTTGGATTCCAGTTTTTCACTACCTTTTTTTACCTCAACCTTTGGTTTGTTGACCTCACCGGTAATGGAAGCCACAAAGGTTTGACCGTTAACCGAGAGATTGTAGTCGCCACGAATATCCTTTTGGTCCTTGGACTGAATCACATTTTTAGAACCTTGTACCCAGTTTTCGTAAAGTGTGGTCCCTTTGTCAAAAATATCCCCGGAGGCAATCAAAAAGTTGGCTTGACTGCCGGGTTTTAAGGAACCAATTTCATCCGACTTGCCCAAGATTAAAGCTGGAGTGGTGGTAAGTGCTTCCAAGGCTTTGCTTGTGGAAAGTCCATACGATATGGCTTTTTGCAATTTTGATATAAGGTCTGAAGGAGATTTTAAATCGTGTAGCGTGAATGAAAACTCAACACCATTGTCTTCCAAAGCCTTTGGGTTGGATGGGGCCAAATTCCAATGTCTCATATCTTTTAGGGAGACATATTCGGCTTCATACGGATTGGATACATCGTAGGCATCCGGAAAATTTACAGGCACGATCAACTTAGCATTGGTCGCTTTTATATCTTGAATACGCTCATATTCGTCACCTCCGGCCAAAATAGCATATTGTATTCCAAATTGGTCGCCAATTTTATCGGCACGAAGCACATTTCCATTTTCGCCAGCAGCAAAAATCTGGGTGAGCCCCTTGTTTTCAATCAAGGCTTCCAAAGAAAGGTCTTTGGTATCTACATTGCCCTTGCTGTACCAATCCATATCGTAGTAGAGTTGGCGCATCAAGGCGATGGCACCCATTATGGAAGTTGGATAGGATTGGGTTTTAGCGATGCTCTTGTCAAAAGAAAAGTACTGTGCGGATTTATCCTCTAGGATACGTTGTGCCTCACTGCCTTCATCGTTCAAGGCGACCAATACCCCGGTTCCGCGAGCAATTCCATCTTGAATATGGGCATTAATGACACCAAAACCGGCTTTCCGCAATTCCTCCGCTTTTTTGGCATCATAGGAAAAGTTGGCCAAGGCATTGTTTTCGGGCATGATGTGGTCGTTCCAATAATAGCCTTCCCGAGTGGGTTCATATTGGGCCGATCTGCCTTGTGCATCTGCTTTTTTAGGTTTTTTCACTCCAAAATCAGAAAACACATCAATAAAAGAAGGGTAGATGAATTTTCCCTGCAAATCTTCAACAATGGCATTTTTGGGAATGTTTACCGATTTTCCGGCCTGCACCACTTTTCCATTTTGAATGAGCAGGGTTCCGTTTTGGATAACCTCAGTAGGAGTTACGTAGATTGTGGCATTTGTGAAAGCCCTGTAATTGTTGTTTTTGGCCTTGACACCGTCATTCTTGGGAAAATACTCCTGAGCGAACAGGGAAGCACTTCCTAAAAATAGGATTAGAGCCGTTAGTTTAAGTTTCATATATCCAATATTGAGTTAGTCGTGCTAAAGGTAACGGAAGCGGGGGTTTTGCACAAGTGCAGTTTATACTCCTTTTTTATGATGATTGATCATAAGTCCAACAACGGAATGATAGCTTTGAATCCCTTCTTTTTGATTGTTCACCTTTAAAAACGTGTTGAATATGGACTTGAACACAGGCTCCATGGGATTTTGATAACTTTCCCAGAAACTTCGCAACTCTTGATAGTTTTTTTTGACCCCGGGATGCAATTGAGCAATAATTTCCTTGGATTTGGTCTCATTTTTTCGGGCCAAATCCGCCAGGCAGTAGCCTAACGCATGATTATAAGCAGAATATTTAAAATAAATGTCATCACTATTGGAAGTCACCAAAAAACCGATAAAATTGGTAGCATCTTCAGCTGAATACCCCAATTGATGGCCCACTTCGTGTCCACTTACCGCAGGCAACCTAAAAAATGGCATGATTCCGTTTACTTGGGCCTCGTTGGTAAAGGGGTTTAAATACCCTCCATAGCCCATATAGGTCAGGGGAATACTGTAAATGGATGATTTTAAACTATGATTTTGGTATTGAAAATCGGGATAATCCTTTTGCAGTTTAACGTACCCTTTTTCTGTTTTTTGGAAAATTTCCCTTCGGGAATAGGGGACTTTCACGGCAGCCAAACTATCACCCGTTATCTGTATTTGGTAGGAATTGGTTTTTTCTACCATATATTGGGTGAAGGTTACCAATTCTTCCAAGGTGTATTCTTTTTCAATACCCATTTTCCATGTGATGGGTTGCCGGTAATAGTTCATGCCCCACAGCAGATGGAATGCAAAATAAGCGATGGACAACACCACAACAATATCTTTTAGAAAAAGCAAAGGTTTTGTTTTGATGGATTTCCAGTGCTTATAAATATACCGAATGGCGAGGATACCCAAAACGGTGTAGAGTAAATCCCCGAACGAAAAAGGAATCCAACCCAAAAGATGTCGCAACGTTTTTGAAATAAATGGGTATAAGCCATTGCTGTAGTAGTTCTCCACAAAATTGGGATAGCTCCCCACCCATTTCAACAATAAAATTTGTAGGGGTAGGGCCAGCGCTATGATTGTTTTGGTTTTTTGTCCCATTCGTTTAGGGTTGAGCCATAAAAAAAGCCGCACGGAAAAGTACGGCTTTTTCTATGTTATCTCAACTTGAGCTATTCTTGAATTCCGGTGATTTCCAAATCAAAAACTAGGTCGGCGTTTGGAGGTATTGGTCCACTGCCTTGGGCTCCGTAGCCCAAATGTGGTGGAATGAACAAACGTACTTTGTCTCCTACTTTCATGGATTGAAGTCCTTCCTTGAAACCAGGAATCAGGCGAGCTTGCGGACCGTATTCCATGGGAAACGGAGCATAGCCACCTTGATCTCTCCGGCCGGGATTCAATTGATTGAATTTTTCAGCAATCTCTTGAACATTGCTGTCAAACAAATCTCCATTGGGCAAATAACCGGCATAATTGACTAGCACTTGTTGTCCTTCTTGGGGCTGTTCGCCTTCTCCTTTGACCAAGGAATAGATTCTCAATCCGGTTGGGGTTTCCTCGGCTTCTTCTTTTTGTTGGGCAAATTCGGCCACCAAATCTTCCTTCATTTTTTTGAACGCAGCTTCTTCCGCCTTGGCTTCCACAAAATAGTCGCTCATGACCTGAACGGCATCAAACTTTTTGGCTTCTTTTCCGTTTCGGACAATTTCAACCTTGTTCATCACCACGGGAACCTTAGGCTTATCCCTTTCGGTTTCAACATTGACTATGGAATCAACTACATCCATTCCTTGGACGACTTCACCAAAGACAGTATGCTTGCCGTTGAGCCAAGGTGTGGCCTTATGGGTAATAAAAAACTGGCTGCTGTTGGTCTTTGGGCCACGGTTGGCCATGGAAAGTATTCCTTTTTTGGAATGCAATAACGAATCGTTGAATTCATCCTTGAAAGTATATCCAATACTTCCGCTTCCTGTCCCGGAAGGGTCACCCCCTTGGATCATAAAGTCTTTAATGACCCTGTGAAAACCAACACCGTCATAAAACTTTTTCTCTTTGAATTCATCGCTCACAAAAGGACTGTTGCCTTCGGCAAGGGACACAAAGTTTGCTACGGTGACCGGTGTTTTTTCATATTCCAATTTCACAATAATGTCTCCTTTGGTGGTTTGGATATCGGCAAAGATGCCATCCCCCAATTCGGCATACTTGCTGGACTTACATCCAATAAGAACCATAGAAAACAATGTGATCAGCAATAAGGATTGTTTCATTTTTATACGTTTTAATTTATACTGTCTTTATTTATGATGATGGTATGCAGTTCCACTGATGATTTTATCGGGGTTTGCGGAGCAACGGCATTGTTATCTCCTTGATAGCCGTATGCTTGCAATGATGGGAATACAAAGGTGGCCTTTTCGCTGATTTTAAGCAGCTTTACAGCATTCTGAAGCCCCGGGAACAGTTGTTGTTTGTCCACTACATGCGATGTGGGACCAATATCCTCCGCACTGTAAATGGTATCATTGTCCAACGACATCACATTGTAGGAGAACAAGATTTGGTCATCGGTTTGCGGTGCATAAGTAGCCGTGTCGTTTTTGGTTTCAAAATAGTACCAAAATCCGTTGGGGCTCGTCAAATATTCGTGGATGGTGTCCTTGGCAATCAAATCTTGAATTAATTTTTCCTCTTTGGCCAACAATGCTTTGTTGCGTTCCACGGATTCCTTAAAAAAACTACCGGATTTTACCTCTACAGGTCTGCGGGGCTCGGGACCTCCACAGCTCAAATATAGTAATGCCAATAAAAGAATCAAGACAACTCTCATGGATTTAATTTGCTTTTATAGTTTTTCAAGATTTCATTGAAATGTGCTAAGGTCTCCTGCATGGGTAGGTCACTTTTTCCACCTGCGGCATTATCATGTCCACCACCATTAAAATGCTCACGCGCAAATTGGTTCACTGAAAAATCTCCAACAGAGCGCAATGAAATCTTGATGATGCCTTCTTCCTTGTTTTCAATAAAAATCAGGGCAAAAATAATCCCTTCCAGCGTTAAACCATAATTTACGAATCCCTCGGTATCTCCTTTTTTAAAATCGTGTTGGTCCAACTCCTCCTGTGTCAAGGTAATATAGGCTGTTCTGAATTCGGGTAGAATGACCATATTGCTGAGGGCAACTCCCAACAAGTGCAACCGCGAAGGAGAATTGGTATCAAAAACCTGTCGATGGATTTCCATATTATCGGCCCCTTTATCAATAAGGTCTGCGACTACACGATGCGTATTACTGGAAGTTGATTTGTATTTAAAGGAACCGGTATCCGTCATGATGCCGGCGTAGAGATTGGTTGCGATATCAGCGGTGATGTTGTCAGTGCGCCCTAAATACCCTATAAAATTGTAGACCATTTCACAGGTGGAACTCATGCTTACATCGGAATAGGTCACTTTAGCGTAATCACTGGGTTGCTGATGGTGGTCGATCATGATGAAATCCGCATCTCTCCCTTTTAAAGCAGCTTCCATTGAACCAATTCTGGATAGATCATTGAAATCCAAAGTGAAAATAACGGTGGCTTCATCCAGTAGTTTGTAGGCTTCCTGGGGTTGCCATTCAAAATTAACGACATCATCATTTCCGGGCATCCATTTTAGGAATTTGGGATAGTCATTGGGCGAGACCACATGGGCCGTTTGCCCCATCCCTTTTAAAAAACCACAAAGCCCCAAGCAAGCGCCCATGGCATCACCATCGGGGTTTTTATGGGGTACAATTACGATTTTTTGAGGCTGGGAAAGAATCGACTTAACTGTCGTGATATCCGCTGAATTCATGCGGCCAAATATACAATAATATAATATAGAGGTAACTTGTCATACCCTATTTTTGTTTTTTGAAAAATCATTGGAATGAGACTTTTTTCCTTTTTGTTGGGTGTTATTGTATTCCTTTTGGGGTGCAAACAAAAAGAAAATCCAAAGGATTCCACTTTTGTGGTGGCTTTTGGTTCGTGCAATATGTCGCAGGAGCCCAATCCGTTTTGGGATGATATTTTGGCAGAAGACCCCGATGTTTGGATTTGGGGAGGCGATATTGTCTATGCAGATACCGATGATGTTGATAGATTACGAGCCATTTATGCCCAGCAGGATACTGTTCAAGGATATGCCGCTTTGAAGGCAGGGGTCCCTATCATTGGTACATGGGATGATCATGATTTTGGTGTAAATGATGGCGGTTCGGAATTTGCCGTCAAAAAGGAAAGCCAACAGGTATTTTTGGATTTTATGGGGGTGCCCAAAGACAGTGAGCGAAGAAACCAGGAGGGCGTTTACACCGCTCACGAGTACGAAACCCAAGAAGGCAAAGTGAAAATCCTGATTCTCGACACCCGCTACTTTAGAAGTGAATTGGTGAAGGATGAAGACCCAGACCGCCGGTACCAACCCAATAGAGCAGATGAAGCCACCGTACTTGGTGAAGCCCAATGGCAATGGCTGCAAACAGAATTGAATACTTCTGATGCCGATTTCAATCTGATCATGTCCAGTATTCAGTTTTTATCTGGAGAACATGGATTTGAGACCTGGGGCAATTTTCCTAAAGAGGTGGAAAAGCTGGAAAACATGATTATGGATTCCAAAGCTAAAGGAGTGATTATTTTATCGGGAGATCGACATATTTCTGAGTTCTCCAAAAAGAAGCTTCCTGATATGGGGTATCCACTAATTGACTTTACCAGTAGTGGCCTTACCCATTCCTATTTTAGTTTTAGTGGGGAGCCCAACCAATACAGAGTGGGGGAGGTGGTTTCCAGTAAAAGCTACGGAACCCTAACCCTAAATTTCAAAAGTAAAGAAGTCAATTTCAGGATAATGGGAGACAATGGGCAGGTTTTACAAGAATTAAAACAGATCTATTAAGCCTTGCCCGTTATTTGAAAAAGCGTACTTTTGCGCAAAATTTAAAGTAAATGACTGGAAATAGAACGTTTACCATGATCAAGCCCGATGCTGTTGAGAACGGGTACATTGGTGCGATTTTGGAAAAAATAACGGCTGCTGGATTCAAGATTGTGGCCATGAAGTACACACAGTTGAGCAAAAGGGATGCCGAGGAATTCTATGCCATCCACAAAGAGCGTCCGTTTTTTGGGGAGTTGGTCGAATTTATGACCCGTGGCCCTATTGTAGCCGCCATTTTGGAAAAAGACAACGCCGTTGATGATTTTCGCGCATTGATCGGTGCCACCAACCCAGCCGAAGCTGCCGAAGGTACCATCCGTAAATTATACGCAAATGACATCGCAGAGAATGCCGTTCACGGTTCTGATAGTGATGACAATGCAGCTATTGAAAGTGCTTTCCATTTTTCAGGAAGGGAAGTATTTTAATTGAAAATGAAAATTATTGAAGAAAGCCACTCAATTTGAGTGGCTTTTTTTATTCCACACGGCTGCTGAGCGGAGTCGAAACATGACACCATTATTGATGTCATTTTGAGCAGAGCGAAAAATCTCTTTTCAACATACCATGGACAACCCAGTAAGGATCTAATATTTTCTTTGGAAGTTTATCTGCTTATTTGAAACAAGGAATAAATTCAAATAGTAATTAGTGGAAATTTGTGCAATTCGTGTCAGAATGGGTAAAGTAGGGAAGAGATTTTTTACGATTACTTGGAATAATAAGAAAACCATTTACTGCAATACCAATTTCTTGACGAGGTCCCGGCCCAATTCCTCATTGATCATGGCAATGATCTTGGTCTTGCCCAAGCTCAACTCTTCACGAAGCACAGAAGAGGAAAGGGATACATAAAGGGTCTCGTTTTTTAGCTCTACACCTGTGGTGTAATTATTCACCCCGTTTCCCATTAAGTTGGCCCACGCTTCCCGCGCATCCACCTTGTCCATGCCTTTTTGGAGTTTATTTTCTTTGATGAACTCATTCAACGCTTCACTCAAGGGTAAATTTGAATTCTGTCGTTTTGCCATTATTGTGGGATTTTAATGGGTTCAAATCGTTTGTAGAAATAGGTGACACCTTCTTGATTAACCACAGCAAATGAAGTGGAATCTAACTGAATCAAAGTTTCCTCCCAATCGCTGAAATCGTTTTGATAATGCAGGGAGAAACCACTGTTCACCTCGGCAATGGAGAATTTTTCGGTATCATTGGAAGTAGTGTAGCTGCCATCAAATTTGGGTTGCATCTTTTTTCGGTAGCCTTCTTTTCCCTTCCATTGGATAAAATCGATGCTGGGATTCATTCCATATTCTTTAACACTGCCATCCGGAAACACCACTTCGTCAATTTCCCAATAGCCGTTCAGGTAATGCAGGTCTGCTTCGGCCACCGAAGTCTTCTTGCAGCCTATAAACAACAGAATCAGGAAAAAAGTAAGAATCCGAGACATACTACAAGGTAAAAATTTTATAGCTCTGGTGAATGGTTTTAACAACATTTTCCGTGCGTTCGGCATGGGTGTCGCTGATAAAAATCTGCCCAAAATTTTCATTCTTCACCAATCCTACAATGTGGGACACCCGACTCTCGTCCAGTTTATCAAAAATGTCATCCAACAACAAAATGGGTGTGGTGCTGGCCAGCTCTTTGATGAAGTGGAACTGGGCCAGTTTCAATGCAATCAAAAACGATTTTTGTTGTCCCTGACTTCCAAATTTTTTAATGGGATGCCCGGCGATGGAAAAGTTCAAGTCGTCTTTATGGATGCCCACCGAAGTGTACTGTAATGCCCTGTCCTTATCGATGTTGTTTTCCAGAAGCTTCAACAGGTTTCCTTCAGAAAGTTGACTGTCGTAAGACAGCATAATTTCTTCATTTTTGTCTGAAATATGGGCATACTGCTCTTGGAAAATCGGAACAAAAGAGGCAATAAAGGCCGTTCTTTTCTTGTGGATTTCGGTTCCCAAAAGGTGCAATTGCTCGTTGTAAATCCCCAACGTATTCGGGTCGAAGGTATGGTTGGCCACAAAATATTTTAACAGCGAGTTGCGCTGCACCAACACTTTGTTGTATTTAATAAGGGTTTGCAAATACGCTTTGTCTGACTGCGAAATGACCCCATCCATAAATTTTCTGCGGGTATCGCTTCCTTCAAGAATAAGATCTCGGTCAGAAGGTGATATGATCACCAAAGGTAAAAATCCAATGTGTTCGGAGAACTTTTCGTAGGCTTTCCCGTTGCGTTTGATGATTTTTTTGGTGCCCTTTTTAAAGCTGCAAAGTATCTTTTCGGTCCGTTCTTCTTTTTCAAATTCACCTTCCACCACAAAAAAATCGGTATCGTGTTTGATGTTTTGGGTAGACACCGGATTAAAATAACTCTTGCCAAAACAAAGATGGTAAATGGCGTCCAAAATGTTGGTCTTTCCCACTCCATTATCACCAACAAGACAGTTGATGACAGGGTCAAACTCCAAGGTCTTGGAATCGAAATTTTTGTAATTGACTAAAGATAAATGTCTTAAAAACATAAAAAGTTAGCGAAGCAATGTGATTTTTGAGATTTGGCAACCGATTAAAGATTCCAAAAATAACGAATAAATTGCCTTTTGGTTTTGGATAAAAACTTTATTTTTGCGCGACCAATTAAATGACGCATGGCAACATACAAGAAGAGAGGCTATAAGCCAAAAAATAAGGCTGAAGAGGCTCAAGTTGAAGAACATGACAGTACAACGGCCGAGGTTTTCCATACGCTTGACGAGAGTGCATCCAAGACCGAAGCATGGGTTCAGAAGAACCAAAACTATATTCTAGGGGTAATTGGAGCAGTAGCTGTTGGGGTATTGGCCTACTTGGCGTACCATCAATTTATTCAGAAACCTAAAGAGGCTTCTGCGGCAAATGAACTTTTTTACCCACAACAATATTTTGATCAAGCTTTGGCAAGTGAAACCGCCAAGGATTCCTTGTTTACTCTGGCTTTGAACGGCGCCGAGGGGAAATATGGATTTTTGGATATCATCGAAGAATACAGTGGCACCAAAGCTGCTAATTTAGCGGAATATTCAGCAGGAATGACCTATTTGAATCTTCAACAATACGGTGAGGCTGTTTCCCATTTGGAGAATTTCTCATCAGATGATGCTATCATGGGGGCCATGGCTAAAGGAGGCATCGGTGATGCATTTTCACAATTGAATCAGCCTGAGGACGCTTTGGACTACTACGAAAAAGCGATTGCCCATAGCGATAATGAATTCACCACACCTAGGTTTTTATACAAAGCTGGAGTTGTTGCCATGGAAATGGGGCAAAAAGAAAAAGCTTTAGGGTATTTTGAACGTATCAAGGAAGAATATCCAAAATCCCCTGAGGGCATCGGCATTGATGGCCTTATTGGATTGGCCCAAAACTAAACTATGGCCACCGAGAACAAGAATTTATCAACTTACGATAAGACTAAAATCCCAAACGCGAAGGACCTTCGGTTTGGGATTGTTGTTTCTGAATGGAACGACGAAATCACTTCGGCACTTGCCCAAGGCGCTTTTGATGCTTTAATTGATTGTGGCGCTAAGGAAGAAAATATTCTAAAATGGGATGTGCCCGGTAGTTTTGAGCTCACCTTCGGAAGCAAAAAGATGATTACGACCCAAAAAGTGGATGCAGTTATTGCCATCGGAAGTGTTATTCGGGGAGAAACCAGTCATTTCGATTTTGTGTGCAGTGCCACGGCCCAGGGCATCAAAGATTTGAACGTTACCTACGATGTTCCCGTGATTTTCTGCGTCCTGACGGATGATACCATGCAGCAGGCCAAAGACCGTAGTGGTGGTAAACATGGCAACAAAGGAACAGAAGCGGCTATTGCGGCCATCCAGATGGCGGTGTTGGGCAAATAAGCTCAAGTTCAAGTTTCAAACTCAAGTTCAAGAGCATATATGGGATGTCTTTTATCAAGTTGAACTTTTGGACGGTTGGATCGTTGGATTTTTGATCTTGAAACTTGTACTTGCACTTGAACCTGTCCCCCTGTTAACATTTTTTGGGAGTAGGCCTTTACCCCTTTTTTCTATTTTGAGTACCTTTGAAGTTACACGGAAAAGGATACCATGCGAAACCCGCTGAAGCTCAGGAAAAATAAGTCGTTCAATTATTCACCACGCTATTACAAGGGTGAGGGAAATCCTTTTAAAATAGAACACAAACTAGATAAATTCCGAAGTACTGCAAATACAAAACGGGGACTCAAAAACAAGGTTAACTCTGCTATGGATGACCTTAAGGTAGAAGGAGACAAAAATCTAAAACTACGTTTTATCATCATCGTGGCCATTTTGGTCTTGCTGTTCCTTTATGTAATCGACTTTGATTTATCGATATTCCTGAATCCATAATGGCCGACATCATTAAACTTTTACCGGACCATGTTGCCAATCAGATTGCAGCAGGGGAGGTGGTACAACGGCCAGCCTCTGTAGTCAAGGAATTGTTGGAAAATGCCATTGACGCAGGATCTACTGTCATTAAATTGATTGTGAAAGATGGCGGAAAAGCGTTGATTCAGGTAGTGGATGATGGAATTGGAATGAGTGAAACCGATGCCCGATTGTCTTTTGAGCGCCATGCCACTTCAAAAATAGCCTCTGCACAAGATTTATTCAATTTGCAGACCAAAGGATTTAGAGGTGAGGCCTTGGCTTCCATCGCGGCCATTGCCCATGTAGATATGCAGACCCGTACCGAATCCAAAGAGGTGGGAACCCATCTGAAAATTGAAGGAAGCAAGATTGTTTCGCAAGATGTTGTGGCGACACCTGTGGGTACTTCCATTTCAGTAAAAAACCTCTTTTTTAATATTCCAGCACGACGCAATTTTTTGAAATCCAACCAAGTGGAGTTACGGCACATTACAGATGAGTTCCATCGTGTGGCTTTGGTGCACCCTAGCATTGAATTTCATTTTTATAATAATGGTTCCGAGATTTTTAATCTCCCTAAAAGCAAACATCGGCAGCGTATTGCCCATATTTTTGGAAGCAAAATGGAGAGCCGATTGGTGCCCGTGAATGAGGAGACCGAAGTGGTTAAAATATCAGGATTCATTTGCAAACCCGAATTTGCCAAAAAGAGCAGGGGCGAGCAATTTTTCTTTGCCAACAATCGATTTATCAAGAGTCCCTATTTGCACCATGCCGTGGTAGCGGCTTTTGAGGGACTCATCAAACAAGATATGTATCCAGGCTACTTCCTGTATTTGGATGTGGACCCGTCTTCCATCGATATCAACATTCACCCTACCAAGACCGAGGTGAAGTTTGATGATGAAAACACGCTGTATGCCATCCTTCGGTCAACCATAAAGCACAGTCTGGGTCAGTTCAATGTGGCCCCGGTCTTGGATTTTGACCATGACCCCAATTTGGATACGCCTTATGCCTACAAAGAAAAAGGCGCAACACTGCCCAAAGTTACGGTAGACCCCACTTTTAATCCGTTTCAGGATAGTTCCACGGGACGAAGTATCGGAGGTGGTTTTCAAAAAAAGAGCAGTAAAGGATGGGAAGGGTTGTATGAAGGTCTTGAAAAAGATGTGAACATTGAGGAATTCAGTAGTGTTGCCATTGAATCCGAAGGAGCGGTGCAAGGAACCATCTATGCGGGTGATCATTTGGAAGAACACCTGGCCACGACCTTTCAACTGAGACGGAAATATGTGGTAAGTACTGTGAAATCAGGAATGCTGGTCATTTTTCAAAATAGGGCTCATGAACGCATTCTGTTTGAGAAGTTCTTGGGAGAAATTACGGTAAAGGAAGGTGTAAGCCAGCAACTTTTATTTCCTTTGGAACTCACGTTCAGCAAACAAGAGTTGGGAATCTTAAAAGAAATCAAGGATAGCCTTACAAACATTGGCTTTGCCTTTGAGAGTTTGGAAGAAGAAACTGTAAAAGTGACAGGCGTTCCGCTCGTGGTTCCCGAAAGTGGGATTGGCACGGTATTGGATCGCTTGATTGCGGATTACAAAGAGGGGTTTACGGATGGTTCCTTATCACAGGCCGAAGTATTGGCTAAAGTGCTGTCCAAAAACTTAGCGATACGAACTGGTGAATATCTGGATCAGGAATCGCAACAGGCGTTGGTGAACAATTTGTTCGCTTGTAAGGAACCCACCTTGAGTCCGTTTCAAAAATTGACATATACCATTATCTCCGAAGGAGATATCGATAAAAAATTTAGCTAGATGGGTAGAATGACCGAGGCAGTAAAGCACTTATTGATCATTAATGTGATCCTGTTTTTCGCCACACAATTATATGGGGAGCAGTTGTTTCAATGGCTGGCGCTTTGGTTCCCAAAAAACGCCAATTTTGAATGGTGGCAGGTGGTAAGCCATATGTTCATGCACGGTGGGCTCATGCATATTTTGTTCAACATGTATGCGCTTTGGGCTTTTGGTACCCCATTGGAGCGAATGTGGGGCAAGAATAAGTTCCTTTTCTTTTATTTTTCAGCAGGATTGGGTTCGGCGATGCTTCACACTGGGGTCAATTATTACTTTTTTAGCGAAGGGCTAAATGCTTTGGAAAGTGCAGGTGTGGCCAAGGCACAGGTTATAGACATCATTTCAAGTGGCCAATATAGCCCAGATTGGTACAATGTGGTGCCAAAGAGTACTGTGGATAGCATGCTCACGGCCTTTAACACCCCGGCAGTTGGGGCTTCAGGGGCAATTTATGGGGTATTGGTAGCCTTCGCTTTTGTATATTCAGAAGCAAAATTGATGCTGATATTTTTGCCAGTGCCCATTAAAGCCAAATATTTTGTGCCTTTATTGATTGCAGGGGATTTGATCTTCGGTATCAGTAATGTTAATACAGGAGTGGCGCACTTTGCACATATTGGGGGAGCACTGATTGGATTTATAATGATGTGGTATTGGAAGAAGAACCAGTTTAACAATAATCGTTGGGATTGATCTATGGCGAACGGAGGAATACAATATTATATGGCACGGATGAATATCGCTGAAAAGCTGATAGTCATCAATGTGCTAATTTTTATTTTGGATGGCCTGTCCACGGCCCTTTTGGGACATTCGGTGTCGCAATGGTTCCATTTGCCCAAGGGTTTTATGGATTTCTTTGGCCAACCGTGGTCTTTGGTGACGTATTCTTTTTTCCACGGTGGGCTTGGACATATCTTTTGGAATATGTTGATGCTCTATTTTACGGGTAGAATATTTCTTAATCTTTTTGATGCGCAACGCTTTATCAATGTGTATTTTTTGGGTGTGATTATCGGCGGATTGGTATTTCTGTTGAGTTACAATGTATTCCCTACCCTTTTGAATGCCAATACTGCATTGATTGGCGCCTCGGCAGGGGTGACGGCCGTATTGATTTTTATTTGTGCCTATATTCCCAATCAAGAGGTTAGGATTATATTTTTTAATGTAAAACTTTGGTATGTTGGGGTGTTTTTTGTGTTGGTGGACTTGATTCAGATTCCTTATGGCGGAAATATAGGAGGTAGATTGGCCCATTTGGGTGGCGCTTTTCTGGGCTATGTGTATGCGCGGCAACTATTGAAAGGGAGGGATATCGGTTCTGGTTTCGGCAAATTCAGGCATGCCATTGCCCAGCTCTTTAAACCCAGAGAGAAGAAAGCGCCTCTAAAAACGGTATATAAAAAGAATGCGTCAAAAAAAAGTGCAGCAGCGTATGACAAGGAAGCACATCAGCGGAAGATAGATACCATTTTGGATAAGATCAGTAAATCGGGCTATGAGAGCTTATCCAAAGCGGAAAAAGATTTTTTGTTCAAGGCAGGTAAAGAAGATTGATTTGTGGCAAAAGCAACATCCATAGTTGACGCACTACTTTTTGCAATCAATATATTGATCGCTTTTTTCTTATTGATTACCTCTGTGTCTTCGTATTTGACGTTTCAGATAATCCCTATGTTTTCTGTGCTGAGTTTAGTTGTACCGCTGCTTTTTGCCCTCAATCTTTTGTTTTCGGGATACTGGATCTACAAAAGAAAAAGGAAATTCTTGTTGTCCTTGGTCACGTTAATTATTGGTTACGTTGCTTTTGGTTCCTTTTATGGGATGGGAAATGAAGCAGGCCAAGCAGAGTCATCAGACTTAAGAATAATGACCTACAATGTACGGGGGTTTGACAAATATGGATGGAACAAAGACCCGGATACTGCGAATCGAATCATTGGGTTTATAAAAAAAGAAGACCCAGATATCATCTGTATTCAAGAGCACAGTAGAATTCGACACAGGCAACTGAAACAATACCCCTATAGAAGTGAGACTCCATATGTGCCAGATAGAACTATTCAGGCCATATTCTCAAAATACCCAATAGTGGGAAATGGTTCCCTAGACCTCCCGAATACAACCAATAATGTTATTTATGCTGATATCCTATATGGGAAGGATACTATACGGATTTATAACTTACATCTGGAATCCTTTAAAATTATCCCTTCAAAAAGAGCATTTGTAGATGGAGCGCAATCCGAGAAGAACTATAAACGATTGGTCAGTACGTTTAATAAACAATTGGAACAGGCCAAAATTTTTGATGAGCACTTGAAACAAAGTACACATACCAATATTGTCTGTGGTGATTTTAACAACACCCAATTTTCCAACGTATACAAAATTGTAAAAGGGGATTTGAACGATACGTTTTTAGAAAAGGGCACTGGTTTTGGAGGGACTTACGACTTATGGGAAATCCCTTTGCGGATTGATTATATCCTAACCGACCCAGCCTTTGAAATCATTTCTCATACAAATTATGACGAAAAATTATCCGACCACTACCCAGTCTTGGCCACGTTACGACTTTCACCGGAGCAATAAACAATCCACCAAATCGGCAATGATATGAATGATGAGGGCCAACCCAATAATTCGCGTTACTTTAAAGAAGGGTAGAATACAATACACTAAGATGGCCCAATAGGAATGCAGCGGGTGAAAACCAATGCTACAACGGTTTGGGTCAAATAAAGGCACAGCCCAAAGATGGTCCACATCAATTATAATTCCTGCCAAAAGAATAAGCATCACTTTGATTCTATGCTCCTTAAAAAAGAAAAAAGCAATAAGGATGGGGACCAGAAAATGGATGCCGTAATGTAGGATATGCCTATACATCCAGAAAGTCTAATGGTTGGTTTTTTAAATAGGAGAGTGTATTGGGGCCTTCATTGAACAAAAGGTCCAAGACGCTCAGGTTGGGGATAAAGCCATGGCGCTCCCCAAAAACTTGGGTGTAAGGCTCCATTCTTAGAGGAAGTTCTTTTTTGGCCTCCGCCAAAAATCGGGCATTAAAAAATTCCTTTGGTTGAAGTTCGTAAGATGAAGTTTTATTCTTGTAAAATTCCAGTCCCAAGCAATTGGATATGGCCTGTATGGTATTAAGGTTGAATCTGTACAATGATGTCTCATCTCCCTCGTACAACGGTCTTATGTCGTCTTCATAAAATTCAAAAAAAGGAGAGGTTCTATAGGCAGTTTCCAAGGTACGCCAATGTACCTTTTTCCAATCGTAGGTGTTGTCCAGTTCAACATCAAAATATTTTTGGCGCCCTTCATTTCCTCCTACATGTTTTATGGGGATGTTGAGCATGTGTTTTCCCTTATCGGTGCAGATATAGCAACGATTACGGTAGGTCTGTTTCTGAAAATTATCATGGGCTTCCCAAATCACATCCTTTTGCACCAACACAGCAAACGTGGCAATACTTGGAAAATAAGTAGGATGAACTAGTATTTGTTGATTTGTTGATTCGATTATGGTACAGATTATCCGTTGTTTACTTGGTTTGGTGATTTCTCAAGGAATTGAGTTTGTTTGTTATGCTTTCCAATTGCTTCCTAAGATTTTGATAAGTGTCCATTGCAATGAAGCCTAATTCAAGTGCTAAAATTAACTGGTTTAGTACTTCAACCGAAGAACCAAAAGAAATTGTGGTAAAATGCGCTTTATCCTTATTGGTTTTTCGAGCTGAACCTTCAGCAATGTTGGAACAGATTGAAACTGCTGCCCTCCGCATCTGAGAAGTCAACCCAAATTTTTCATCATCTGGAAAGGTAGATGTTACATTATAGATTTCTTTAGTAAAATCTTTGGATTCTTTCCATACTTCAAGTTTTTCAAAAGAATAGGTGTACATAGGTTAAGTTGTTCAAATAAACAAATTCGCGGATGAACAAATTAACGAATTAACCATTTTCATTTTTCTTTTTTCGTTTTCTAAAGTAGTCAAACACAAACCACCCTACGATCAAAGCTACAAAGTACCAGCGATACGATACAGGTTCACCGCTTCCACCTACAGTGGTGAAAATTCGCTCCCAACGAGGCCTCCAATTGGCAATGCCTTCTGTAAAATTGTCAAAACTCATCCAAAGGAAAACGGGCTTGCCCACAATATGGTCGGCGGGTACATACCCCCAGGTTCGACTATCTTCAGAGTGATCCCTGTTGTCACCCATCATCCAATAATAATCTTGCTTAAAGGTATAGGAGTCAGCTTCTTCACCATTGATAAAAACCTTCTGGCCGCTCACTTTTACGTCATTGTGCTCATAATCCCGGATGATTTTTTTGTATAGGGGGATGGTTTTTGCATTAATTTCAACCGTGGCACCCTCTTCCGGAATATAAATTGGTCCAAAATTATCATTGTTCCATGGATACAAGTTGGGTTTTTGTGGAAAAGCCCCGCCATATTTTCCTTTTGGCTCCTCGGTCATTACTACTGAATCAATGGCTGAATTTTCCCGAAGTTTTGCCACCATTTCGTCAGTCATATTGGCAATTCTAGACCTTGGTTTTTCCTCGGTCAGAGAAAGTCTCAGTTGTCTAATGACATCAACAGGGATCCCATCTGCATCTGCAAGAAGTTCTATTTTGCCGTCTTGGGTTCTATTGGCCCCAAGCACAAATGGGGCAAGGGCATTGTACTGATTTTGATTGAGGGCTCCTGATATATAGGTCCTCAAAAAATCCGATGCACCCACTTCTTCCAACAAACGGCTGGAGACTCCATTTTTGGCATAAATTTCATAATCATACATCGGTTTTGCTCGATCCGATAATTTTAATCTAGTTCCATTAATATGAACATAGCCATCAATCACCGCAAGGGAATCTCCTGGAGTACCCACACAGCGTTTAACGTAGTTGGATTTTTTGTCGATGGGTTTTATCACCGCTTTTTGCGCCTTGAAGAACTGATACAGGGTATCCGATGGAAGGCTGAATACCACAATATCGTTTTTCTTTACCCTTTCGAAGCCAGGCAATCGCATGTAAGGCAACTGTAGTTTGTTGATCCAAGAAGTTTTATAGGTATCTGGGTCTACATCTGCCAAATAGGACCGTGTCTTAAAAACGGGAAGTGTATCATGCACCATGGGAGCGGCCAAGGTGGTCATTGGAACACGTGCTCCATAATGGAATTTACTCACAAAGAGAAAATCCCCAACTCTAAGGGTCCTTTCCAAGGAACCGGTGGGTATCACATACGGTTGAATAAAATAGGTGTGTACCAATGTTGCGGCCACAATGGCGAAGACGATGGAGCTTACCCATTCGCCCAACCCCGTTTTAGGTTTAAGGCTTCGGTCTTCAATGTAGGTGACATCTTCTGCATAATTTATATAGTATATATAAAGGCCGAGGGTTAGAATCACCAACCAAGTATCCAAAAGGGTGTTTTTGCCAAAACTTCGGATGGTTTCTACCCATACCACGGGAATCATCAACAAGTTGATAATGGGAATGAACATCAGTATGACCCACCACCAAGGGCGGTTAATGATTTTCATTAAAACAACACCATTATAAATTGGAATTGCCGCTTCCCATGCTTTTCGTCCTGCTTTTATGTAAAGCTTCCAAGTTCCCAAAAAATGGATAACCTGAATGATCAAGATAAAAATAATCCACTGTGTGCCACTCATGTGAAAGTTTCTTGGTTAGACTTATTGTCTAAGTTGTTGTTACGTTTTTTAGCTTAGGTTTAACACATCTTTCATGGAAAAAACCCCTGTTTTTCCTTGAATCCATTCCGCAGCAATGACCGCACCCAAGGCAAAGCCTTCTCGATTGTGTGCCGTATGTTTTATTTCAATACTATCCACATCACTTTCATAAGAAATGCTGTGCGTACCCGGAACCATGCCTTCCCGTTTTGATAGGATGGGTATGGTTTTTTCACCTGATTTTTCCAACTGCCAATCCGTATATCCCGTGTTTTTGATGATGCCCTCGGCCAAGGTAATGGCTGTTCCACTGGGAGCATCCAAT
Source organism: Bacteroidia bacterium (assembly GCA_030427985.1). Lineage (GTDB taxonomy): Bacteria > Bacteroidota > Bacteroidia > Flavobacteriales > Flavobacteriaceae > Flagellimonas. Next base: position 32,110 of record JAUIBH010000004.1, read on the forward strand.
TTTTGGGTGTGATGGATTTCCTCCATGGACACTTTATACTGTTCCAAATTGGACATCATTTTGGCCAAATGTGAATTCAATTCAAAAAAAATGTTCACACCCAAGCTAAAGTTGGAAGCATAGATAAAGGCACTGCTGTTTTTTTGGCATAGCTCTACCGCTTCATTGTATTGCGACAACCACCCTGTTGTGCCACAAATTACCGGCACCCCATTTTTAAAACAACCGGTAATATTATCAAAAGCTGAATCAGGTGTACTAAAATCTATGGCAACATCCATGGAAGTATAATCGATTTCCGTAGTATCAACATCTACTTTGGCAATAATATCATGGCCTCTATTTTGGGCAATTTCTTCAATCATCCTGCCCATTTTTCCATATCCAAACAAAGCTATCCTCATAATCTAAAATTTTACCACCAGTGCCATCCCGTAGTTGGGTCGGTTGGTCAGTGGGTTTAAATCCAGATACGGTTTAAAATCAACCGCCAGATTATCATCCACATTATATTGTTTTAGATGCGCATCCACGTTGGCATCAATAATATTTAAAGCGTACATGGCTATGGTGATCACCAAGGCCAAATCCCTGTCTCTTTGTGTCTGTTCTTGAGCGGCTTGCAATGCTTCATCAGATACATCCGGACCTTCACCGTCCCCGTTTATGTCAAAAAACTCATCATCTTCAAAACCGGCAAGGCGTCTTTTAAAGGCATTTCGGGCACTCCTGTAATTGGTGTTGTTGGTGGAATACAAATAGATGCCGGTTCCTATGGCACCGTAAACTATGGGCACTTTCCAATAGCGTTTGTTGTAAACCTGGCCCAAGCCCGGAAGTATGGCAGAGTAAAAAGCGGCCTTGCTGGGAGCCAATGGATTGATTTGCTTTTTTTCATAGGTCACCTCTTGAACGGTGATGCCTTCGCCTTCCAAATTCTGGGCCAAAGAATCCACAGCCGTAGGCTGGGGCTGTACCTCATCTTCTTTTTTGTCATCCTCTTGGGAAAGACCAACTTGAAGAAACAGCAAGAAAAAGAACAGCAAAAAAAGGTTTTTATTCACCTGTCACAATTTTTTTGATACGCTGGAATTCTTCCTCGGAGTGAAATGGAATTACAATTTTGCCTTTTCCGTTGGCTGAAGCAGTAATGTCCACTTTTGCGGAAAGATGTTCTTTAAGGGCATCAGCTCCTTTGGTCACAAAACTAGGTACTTTCTTTGTTTCTTTTTTTGCAGAACCTGATTCGCCTTTGGGTTCTTTCAAAGACTTCACCAATCGCTCTGTCTCGCGTACAGAAAGACCATCCGAGACCACTTTTTCGTAAACGGAAATTTGTTCCTTCTTCTTGTCAATGTTGATTAGGGCCCGACCATGTCCCATGCTAATGAAACCGTCCCGCATTCCAGTTTGGATAATGGGGTGCAATTTCAAAAGACGAAGGTAATTGGTAATGGTGGAGCGTTTTTTACCCACCCGGTCACTCAATTTTTCTTGGGTGATTTGAATTTCGTCAATAAGTCGTTGGTAGGAAAGGGCAATCTCAATAGGGTCTAAATCTTGGCGTTGTATATTTTCCACCAAGGCCATCTCCAAGGATTCTTGGTCGTTGGCGATTCGGATGTATGCAGGAATGGTCTCCAAGCCCACTAATTTGGAGGCGCGGAATCTTCGCTCTCCAGAAACCAGTTGAAACTTGTTAAAATCGAGCTTACGAACTGTTATGGGTTGAATGATGCCCAATTCCCGAATGGAACTGGCCAACTCTTCGAGGGCTTCATCATTGAAGTTGGATCGCGGTTGAAAAGGATTCGTCTCAATGGAATCAATATCCAGTTCCACTACATTTCCAATGACCTGGTCCGCATTTTTATCCGAAACGGATTGAATATCGTTCTCGGGATCTTTCAATAGAGCGGACAGGCCTCTTCCCAAAGCCTGTTTTTTGGTTGCTTTCGCCATCTAAACTTTCTCCTTGTTTTTCTTTAAAATCTCATTGGCCAAGTTAAGGTAATTGGAGGCCCCTTTACTGCTGGCATCATATTTTATGATGCTTTCCCCATAACTTGGTGCTTCACTCAGCCTAACATTTCTTTGGATGATGGTGTCGAACACCATATCGGCAAAGTGTTTTTTTACTTCTTCAACAACTTGGTTGGACAGTCTCAACCTAGAGTCGTACATGGTCAGAAGCATGCCTTCAATGTCCAAATCGTTGTTGTGTATTTTTTGTACGCTTTTTACAGTGTTCAGCAATTTGCCGAGACCTTCAAGCGCAAAGTATTCACATTGAATGGGAATCATTACCGAATCTGCCGCGGTAAGGGCGTTCAGGGTCAATAATCCCAAAGAGGGAGCACAGTCAATGAGAACAAAGTCGTAACGGTCACCCAAATCCTTAAGGGCTTCCTTCATCATGTACTCTCGGTTGTCCTTGTCCACCAATTCAATCTCAATGGCCACAAGATCTATGTGAGCCGGAACTAAATCAACATTGGGGGAATCGGTCTGTACGATAACATCTTCCACACGCATGGTGTGCTCCAAAAGCTGATAGGTACCTTGTTCCACGGAATCCACATCAATTCCTAAACCAGATGTGGCGTTTGCCTGGGGGTCGGCGTCAATCAGCAACACTTTCTTTTCCAAAACACCAAGGGAGGCAGCCAAGTTTACCGTGGTGGTTGTTTTGCCCACACCGCCCTTTTGGTTTGCAATAGCAATAATCTTGCCCATTTCATAGTAAGTTAGGTGCTAAAAATACGATTATTTAGGATGCCAAAAAATGTATTTTGTTAACAGGGGGTGAATAACTGGGGCAATCTGCGTTAAAGAAAGTTAAAGTTATATTTATGAGATTGTTACGGACAGTTAATCCATCAAAATAGTTAAGATTTCTATAGCTGCATCACTGATTTTTGTGCCAGGCCCAAAAACGGCCACTGCGCCTTTGTCCAAAAGATGCTTGTAATCCTGTTTTGGAATGACGCCGCCCACGATGACCATGATGTCCTCCCGGCCTTGTTTTTTCAACTCCTGAATCACCTCGGGCACCAAGGTTTTATGCCCTCCCGCCAAGGATGAAATACCCAGAATGTGCACATCGTTTTCCACGGCTTGTTTGGCCACTTCGGAAGGCGTTTGGAACAAAGGACCAATATCCACGTCAAAACCTAGGTCAGCATAGCCGGTAGCGACGACTTTTGCGCCGCGGTCATGCCCATCTTGACCCATTTTGGCCACCATGATGCGGGGTCTTCGCCCTTCCTGAAGGGCGAATTCATCGGCCATTTTTTTGGCCTTTTCAAAACTTTCGTCGTCTTTGATTTCTTTGGAATACACTCCGGTAAAGGATTGAATCTTGGCTTTATAACGACCGAATGCACTTTCCATGGCATCACTGATTTCTCCCAAGGTGGCACGTGCTTTGGCCGCTTGTACCGCTAAAGCTAACAAATTTCCACGGTCAGATTCGTTTTGGGTGGTTTTTTTGGAAGCGATTCGGATGGATTCCAAAGCTTTTTCAACCTCGGATGCATCCCTTGTGGATTTGATGTTTTCCAAACGCTCCATTTGTTGTTTGCGGACCTTCTCATTGTCCACCTCCAAAATTTGAAGCTCATCTTCATCCTCCAATCGATATTTGTTCACGCCCACAATCACATCTTGACCACTATCGATTCGGGCTTGCTTTTTGGCGGCTGCTTCCTCAATCCGCATTTTGGGGATACCCTCTTCAATCGCTTTGGTCATGCCGCCTAATTTCTCCACCTCCTCAATCAATTTCCAAGCTTCTTCCGCGATTTCTTGGGTGAGTTTTTCTACTACGTGGCTTCCAGCCCATGGGTCAACCGTTCTGCAAACATTAGTTTCTTGTTGTAAATAGATTTGGGTGTTTCGGGCAATCCGTGCGGAGAAATCTGTGGGTAGGGCAATGGCTTCATCCAACGCATTGGTATGCAAACTCTGCGTGCCACCAAATGCTGCTGCCATCGCTTCAATAGTGGTTCGGGCTACATTGTTGAAGGGGTCTTGCTCCGTTAAACTCCAACCACTGGTCTGACTGTGGGTACGGAGCATGAGTGATTTTTCATTTTTAGGGTTGAACTGCTTCACGAGTTTTGCCCAAAGCATCCGACCGGCCCGCATTTTGGCAATTTCAGTGAAATGGTTCATTCCAATGCCCCAGAAAAACGAAAGTCGGGGAGCAAACTCATCGATTTTTAACCCAGCTTTGATTCCGGTTCGGATGTATTCAATTCCATCAGCGAGGGTATAGGCCAATTCCATCGCAGCGGGCGCACCTGCTTCATGCATGTGGTACCCAGAAATACTAATACTGTTGAATCGCGGCATATGTTGACTGGCAAACTCAAAAATATCGGCCACGATTTGCATGGAGGGCGTAGGTGGGTAGATGTAGGTGTTCCGCACCATAAACTCCTTTAAAATATCATTTTGGATGGTCCCTGAAAGCTGTTCCATGGATACGCCTTGCTCTTCCGCAGCCACAATATAAAAGGCCATGATAGGTATTACGGCCCCGTTCATGGTCATGGATACGGACATTTTGTCCAAAGGAATGCCATCGAACAGAATTTTCATATCCTCCACGGAATCGATGGCGACTCCAGCTTTGCCGACATCGCCAACAACACGCCCATTATCAGAATCATAACCGCGGTGCGTGGGGAGGTCAAACGCTACCGAAAGCCCTTTTTGGCCTGCCTCCAAATTTCTTCGGTAGAAGGCATTGCTTTCCTCAGCCGTGGAGAATCCCGCATATTGACGGATGGTCCAAGGTCTGCGAACGTACATGGTGGAGTAGGGGCCACGGAGGAACGGTTCAATACCTGCGGCGAAATCGGAGTGCCTAAAGTTATGAGTTAAGGGTTTTGAGTTATGAGTGTTATTCGACTCTGAACTCAACTCCATCTGTTGAAGGTCTTTTCTACTCATCGTTCAATCTTTTTTGTTCCAGAGTTTCCGCCAACCGTTTTTCAATGATGGGTTCCATCAAAGTTTTTCTGGGCTGGGTCTTTACAAAAGGGTACAGTTCCAGATTTTCCTTCATGTGGTCCTGCTCATTTTGGAATTTGTTGGTCCCGACGAGAACGAGTTGGGTTTCGTCAAACCATTGTTGTTCTTTGGTGGCACTTTCCTTTATTTTTTGCTGGATGGTTCCCTTTTTTAAGGCATCCAAAAAACCTCCCGATTTTTCAATCTGCTTAAAAAGTGCGAGTGCTTTTTCGGCCAATTGCTGCGTTAACGATTCAATATAATAGGCGCCCTCCGAAATTTGGGAAGCTTTTTCAAAATAGCTCTCTTCCTTCAGTAACAACAATTGATTTCGTGCAATGCGCTCTCCAAATTCATTGTCCTTGTGATAGATGGCATCGTAGGGAAGATTGCAAATGGTATCGGCCCCGCCCAAAATTGCCGACATACTTTCTGAAGTGGTACGGAGCAGATTCACATTATAATCGTACACCGTTTTATTTCGTTTGGAGGGAACTGCCAAGATGTGGCAATCGTTATTCAAATTATATACCGGAGCAATACTTTTCCAAAGCCAGCGCAGCGCTCGTAGTTTTGCTATTTCAAAGAAATAGTTTCCTCCGACTGCTACTTTAAAGGTGATTGGAAAAGTTTTGTTGGGCTTAAAATGATTTAGGTATTCGTTGGCATGGGCCAAGCCATAGGCCAATTGTTGCACTTGGTTGGCTCCCGCATTCTGGTAGAGAGAAATATCAACACCAATGGAATTGACGCTGATTTTTTTTGAAGTGATGGCATGGATTTCTTCTAACAAAGCATGGTCTTTTTCCAAACTATGGAACCAATTCCCACTTCGCGCGAGATTTCCGATAAGATCTAAATTCAGGTGAATTTGGGTTGTTTTGTCACCAAGATAGGCTAGCAAACGTTTAATGGGCTCTACAGCCAAAAACTGAAAATTGAAATGAAGCGGTACGTTTTCCAAATCAATTCCATTCAATAAAGTGGCGAAGTCAATGTCCTCATTTGGGATAGTGAAAACCAAACTTTCCACTCCTTTTTTTAGAATATCCAGTGCTTTGGTATTGGCTTTACCTGAATCACCAGCGTAAATGGTCTGCGCAATGTTCCAACCCTGATTTTCAGGAAGGTTGAAAGTTTGTATTTCTTCCAAATCTTCAGCATGGTAAAACGGTTTAACATTGATGCCCTCCATGGATTCCCAGACCAAGGTGTCATTGTAATCTGCACCTTTTAGGTCAAATTGAATTTTTTGCTTCCACTGTTTTGCAGAAACGGGGGGGAACTCGTCAAACAAACCGACATTACTCATCTTCCTTGTTTTTTAAGCTGTCTTCATATTCAATCAGAAAAATCTCTTCGCCTTCTTTTTTCATATAATATTTTTCTCGGGCGAACTTTTCAAGCTCCTCTTTATCCGATAGGGTTTCCAGCACCTTTTTATCCTTTTCAATCTCTCCTTTCAAAAACTCCTTCTGTTCTTCCAGTTTTTTGATTTCCCGGCGGAGTTCCAAATGAATCAATAGGGAATTGGTATCAAAAAAGGCCATCCAAATCACAAAAATGGTCAACACCAAAATGTACATATTGGTCATGAGCTTGAACCATTTTTTCTTTCGCAATTCCTTCAGTCCCATACCTACACCAATTTATTGTTGATAATGGTCCTGACCATATCCACTGCAACCGTGTTATAGTGGTTATTGGGGATGATGATGTCTGCAAACTCCTTGGACGGTTCAATGAACTGCTGGTGCATGGGTTTTACGGCGGTCTGGTAGCGCGTCAATACTTTTTCCAGATCATGACCGCGTTCCCTAATATCGCGCTGTAATCTTCTGATCAATCGTTCATCCGAATCCGCATGCACGTATATTTTAATATCGAACATATCCCGTAACTGTGGATTGCTCAGCACCAAAATACCCTCCACAATCATCACCTTTCTTGGAGGCGTGGAAAGGGTTTCATCCAATCTGGTTTCTTCCACAAAGGAGTACAATGGGACATCTACTGTTTTTCCTAGTCGGAGTTCTTCCAAATGTGCAATCATAAGGTCAAAATCTATGGAGTTGGGGTGGTCAAAATTGATTTTTCCCCGTTCCTCCCTGGTCAAATGAGAAAGATCGTTGTAATAGGAATCTTGGGAGATCACGCCTACTTCGTTCTCCGGCAATTGGTCCACAATTTGGTTGACAACCGTGGTTTTTCCACATCCTGTGCCCCCCGCTATCCCTAGGATCAGCATAGATATTATTTTAATCCCAAAAGTAAGCATTTGATAAGATTTGCCAGCAACCAATGCTTTTGCATAGGTAGCACTGATTTTCGGTAAAATGAATGACAGTTATCATAAACCTTGAAAGTTAATGGCAGTAGCTTTGTGTGGGTTTGATCTTAATCTTATATTTATCTAGTAACCCATGGCAACTTTTTTTATGGATAATTCATATACGGTCAAGGTTGATGGCAATTTTGACTTCCCACTGTCCAAGGACGATGTTTCTCAGCTGGATATAATCAATTCCGGTAGGGACAAATATCATCTTTTAAGAGAGGAGACAACTTATCATGTTGAGATTCTTTCAAGAGACTTCAACAAGGGATTTTACACGATTAGTATCAATGGAAACGAGCATGAAGTTTCCATTCAAACCCCTTTGGATGACCTTATCCAAAAAATGGGTTTTGCTGCCAATGGTGCCAAGAACATCGATTCCATTGCTGCTCCCATGCCTGGTTTGATTTTGGATATTTCTGTAGAAGAAGGCCAGGAAGTGAAGGAAGACGAGCAGCTTTTGGTTTTGGAAGCCATGAAAATGGAAAATATCATTACCTCCCCCCGAAATGGTGTCATCAAAAAGATTACAGTGAATCAAGGTGATGCCGTAGACAAAAAACAGCTTTTGATAGAATTTCAATAAAATACCATGAAGAAAATATTGATTGCCAACCGGGGAGAAATTGCTATCCGTGTCATGAAAACCGCAAAAAAAATGGGTATTCGTACCGTTGCGGTCTTTTCTGAAGTGGACAGAAACGCACCTCATGTACTATTTGCCGATGAAGCTGTTTGCATCGGGCCGGCACCTTCCAACCAATCGTATTTAAAAGGGGATAAAATTATTGAGGTGGCCAAAAAACTCAATGCGGACGGGATTCACCCAGGCTACGGTTTTCTTAGTGAAAATGCTGATTTTGCAGAGGCTGTTGAAAAAAATGGATTGACGTTCATCGGACCAAAATCCAAAGCTATCCGAATTATGGGAAGCAAATTGGCTGCCAAGGAAGCCGTGAAAAAATACAACATTCCCATGGTGCCCGGTATTGATGAAGCCATTACCGATGTCGCCAAAGCCCATGAGATTGCCAATGAGATTGGATATCCTGTTTTGATCAAAGCATCAGCTGGTGGTGGTGGTAAAGGCATGCGGATCGTGGAAAAAGAACAAGATCTCGAATCTGGGATGAAACGCGCCATTAGTGAGGCCACTTCCGCCTTCGGCGATGGTTCCGTTTTTGTCGAGAAATATGTGACTTCTCCGCGACACATCGAGGTACAGGTCATGGCTGATACCCACGGCAACGTGCTCCATTTTTTTGAACGGGAGTGCAGTATTCAAAGACGTCATCAAAAAGTGGTGGAGGAAGCGCCTTCATCCATTCTTACCCCAGAACTTCGCGAAGAAATGGGCATAGCTGCCACCAAAGTAGCCAAGGCTTGTGATTATGTGGGAGCCGGTACCGTAGAATTTTTAATGGATGCCGACCATAACTTCTATTTTTTGGAAATGAACACCCGTTTGCAGGTGGAACATCCCGTTACTGAATTGATTACCGGGGTTGATTTAGTGGAATTGCAGATAAAAGTGGCCCGTGGTGAAGAACTTCCCATGAAACAGGAGGACTTAAAAATTCATGGACATGCGTTGGAGCTACGGGTGTATGCCGAAGACCCCTTAAATGATTTTCTCCCCAGCGTGGGCACTTTGGAGACCTATCAATTGCCTGTTGGCGAAGGAATTCGGGTAGACAACGGTTTTAGAGAAGAGATGGACATTCCTATTTACTACGACCCCATGCTCTCCAAATTGATTACCTACGGTAAAACGCGTGAGGAGGCTATGGAGCTGATGTTAAAAGCTATTCGAAATTACAAGGTGAAGGGCGTTCAGACCACGTTGCCCTTCGGAAGTTTTGTTTTTGCGCACGAAGCCTTTCGTTCAGGGAATTTTGACACCCATTTTGTAAAAGATCATTATTCCCCTGAAAAAATACGTGAAAAGAATGCCAAGGAAGCAGAAATAGCGGCTCTTGCTGCTCTATATCAATACCTAGAAGACAAAAAAACAGTACAAATCCCAATAAATTGAATTCAATGGACCCCAAAATAAAAGCACTGGAAGAAAAAATAGCCCAGGCCCGATTGGGTGGTGGGGAAAAGCGGATAGAAAAGCAACACCAAAAGAAAAAACTAACCGCAAGAGAGCGTATTCATTACTTATTGGATGAAGGTTCTTTTGAGGAAATGGGCATTTTGGTGACCCACCGTACCACTGATTTTGGCATGGACAAGGAAATCTATTATGGGGATGGGGTCGTAACTGGTTATGGGACCATAAATGGTAGGTTGGTATATGTTTATGCCCAGGATTTTACGGTTTTTGGAGGTGCTTTATCAGAAACTCATGCTGAAAAAATCTGCAAAGTGATGGATTTGGCTGTGAAAGTGGGAGCGCCCATCATCGGGTTAAACGATTCTGGAGGTGCGCGGATTCAGGAAGGGGTAAAATCTCTTGGTGGTTATGCCGATATTTTTTACCGAAATGTGCAGGCTTCTGGAGTAATTCCACAAATATCTGCGGTGATGGGACCTTGTGCTGGGGGAGCCGTGTATTCCCCGGCCGTGACGGATTTTATCATTATGGTGGAAGAGACCAGCTATATGTTCGTTACAGGACCCAATGTGGTAAAAACCGTGACCAATGAAGAGGTGACTTCGGAAGAATTGGGAGGTGCCAGTGCCCATGCCGTTAAATCTGGAGTGGCACATAAAACCTCGTCAAACGATGCAGCTTGTTTGGACGACATCAAAAAACTGATGGAATATTTGCCCCAAAATAATACAGAGCTTCCTCCGCATCAGGATTATAAGTTGGGCGAAGAACTTCGGGAAGAATTGTCGAGCATCGTTCCTGATAATCCCAATAAACCCTATGACATGCACGATGTGATCAACGGGATAATTGACTCGGAATCGTTCTACGAAATTCATAAGGATTATGCTGAAAACATCATTGTGGGTTTTGCTCGATTGGGGGGACGAAGCATCGGAATAATTGCTAACCAGCCCATGTTTTTGGCAGGAGTTTTGGGGGTGAAAAGCTCCCGAAAAGCAGCCCGGTTTACTCGTTTTTGTGATGCGTTCAATATTCCACTGTTGGTTTTGGTGGATGTACCCGGCTTCTTGCCTGGTACCGACCAAGAATGGAGCGGCATCATCATGCACGGGGCAAAATTGTTGTATGCGTTGAGCGAAGCTACGGTACCTCGAGTTACCGTCATTACCCGAAAAGCCTACGGAGGTGCCTATGACGTGATGAATTCCAAACACATTGGGGCCGATTTCAACTTTGCATGGCCCTCGGCCGAAATAGCCGTAATGGGAGCCAAGGGGGCCAGTGAAATTATTTTCAGACGCGAAATAGCTGCTGCCGAAGACCCTGAAGCCAAGTTAAAAGAGAAGGAAGCAGAGTACGCCGAGAAATTTGCAAATCCCTATCGTGCAGCTCAACGTGGATTTATAGATGAGGTGATTTTGCCCAAGGATACAAGACGAAAATTGCTCAAGGCTTTTGCCATGTTGGAGAAAAAGCATGTGGAGCCGCCCAAGCGGAAGCATGGGAATATTCCGTTGTAAGCTTTTTGTAGCTCCGATATAAAATATCATTCTGAGCCGAGCGAAGAATCTATTATATGGATAGATGGTAAAAGGTGAAGGGTTTGACACCTAATGCACCAATTTTCACTAATGTAGCTGCAGATCCTGGCTGAATGTAGAAATGCTTTTCATTATAAATATAACCCTGACCAAGATTGAGGTCTCGACTGCGCTCGACCTGACATTTGATTCCATATAAAACATATCAAAAACATAACACTAATACTTTCTTAAAAGCTTCACCAATCCATAGGGTATTTCTAATTTTGCGCCATGCAAAAAGAAAATCAGAAGCCCAACTTTGAATTTATCGCTTTAATGGCCGCTTTAATGTCTATAGTGGCATTGGCCATTGATGCCATATTACCCGCCATTTCCAATATTGGTATTGCCATTAACAGCTTGGATTCTACCGATAATCAAATGCTGGTGACCATGATTTTTTTGGGACTCGGTTTGGGACAGTTGTTCTTTGGTCCTCTCTCTGATTGCTATGGACGAAAGCCCATTGTTTATATAGGTTTTGGGCTGTTCTTGATAGGAAGCATAATCTGTTTGTTTGCTCCATCATTGGTTGTGATGATTGTTGGAAGAATCCTGCAAGGAATCGGACTTTCTGCACCAAGAACCATGGCCATTTCCATTATTCGGGATACGTATGTGGGAGATTACATGGCCAAGATCATGTCTTTTGTAGTGGCTTTCTTTATTTTGGTACCGGTAGTGGCGCCAGCCATTGGAAAAGTCATTTTGGATGCTTTTGGATGGCAGGCCATTTTCTATGCACAGCTCATTTTTGCCCTGATCATAGCCGTTTGGTTTTGGAAAAGACAACCTGAAACCTTGCATCCCGAGTACAAAATTCCATTCTCAAGTCATGTTTTTATTGATGGACTGAAGGAGTTCATAAAATACAGGGAAACGGTAGCCTTTACTATTATCTCCGGATTGGTCACTGGAGCTTTTTTAGTGTATCTAAGTTCGGCCCAGCATATTTTTGAAGATATCTATAGTTTGAAAGACGTCTTCCCGTACATTTTTGCAGGATTAGCTGTTTCCATTGGTCTCTCCACATTTTTAAATGGGACATTGGTAATGCGATTTGGTATGAGGAAGTTATCGTGGATGGCCACTTTGGCCTTTACCATTATTGGCTTGATGTACACTATTTTCTTCCTGAATGCCCCAAACCCCAGTATTTATGTGTTGGTCCCTTTTCTATCAGCACAGTTCTTTTGTTTGGGCTTTATGTGGGGGAATTTCCGATCCATTGCCATGGAGCCCATTGGTCATATAGCGGGAATAGGTGCGGCCATCAATGGTTGTGTTTCCACCATAGTGGCCATTCCAATAGCAACCTTTATCGGCGAGTTTGTGGAGCACAGTGTGTGGCCTCTTTTTGTTGGGCTGGGTATTTGTGGCCTACTGTCTCTTATCATTTTTATGATGGTGAAAAGACCTAAAAGGTTGGTAGCAGCTTAGGAGTTTTCTGGAAAATACACTTCACCACTGCACGAATCTTTACGAGCTCCTGTCACGGATTTTAATACATTGGTGGTACCTTTCAATCGAAGTACACCCATGAAGGCAAAAACTAAGGCTTCTTTGTAGGAAACCAAGGTGGTATTGGGAATGATTACCTCGACTTTTGACCCTAGTTTTTCTTGAAGGATATCCATGAAGAACAGGTTAAGGGCTCCACCACCCGTGACCAGTAACTTGCTTTTGGATGGGGTGGTGTATTTGTGTACTTGTGCGGCTATTTGCTCACAATTATGATGGATAAAAGTGTGTAAAAGATCAGCTTCGGGACTTTCGGAAGCTTCAGTCAAAGGGACGACCTTACCCGTAAACCATTCATACCCTGTGGATTTTGGGTAGGGTAGGTGGTAATAGTCCAGATTGTTTAGTTTTTTGAGCAAGGCTTCATCCAATTTTCCGCTTCGGGCCAACGCTCCATTTTGGTCGAAATCCAGCCCTATTTTGTGGGTAATGTAGTTCAGGGGCATGTTGGCCATTCCAACATCATAGGCAATCCGCTCTCCATCTTTTTCAAAGGAAATATTACTGATTCCACCCAAATTCAGGCAAAAATCATATTCATGGAATAAAAGCCTGTCACCGATTGGAACCAAAGGCGCCCCTTGCCCGCCCAAACCAACATCTTTCGTCCTGAAATCACAAACTACCTGTTTACCACTAGCGTTAGCCAAAAGCTGTCCATCACCCAATTGAAAAGTGACTCCATCTTCAGGTCTATGGTGCGAAGTATGCCCATGACTGGCAATGAAATCGACCTCAATACCGCTCTCCTCTATAAAAGCCTTGGCCTGTTCCCCTAACCACTTGCCAAAATCCTTGTGGAGTTGGTCATGGTCCTTTTCAGACAAATGAATTGCATTTTTGAGGTATTCCCGCATCTCATCGGAATAGGGGAGTTCTTTGGTTTGGTCAATTGTGAATTTCCAACCATTTCTCTCTTCCCAAATACGGCAATAGGCCATATCGAGTCCATCTAAAGAGGTGCCTGACATCAATCCCAAAACTTTATAAATAGTATTCATGCTAAAGGGGTTTTTAGTTGGATGGGAAGTCTTCCTCTTGCGGATATCTCTCCTTTGAAATGACCCACCGCCGCACCCTGAAACTCTTTAAAATCCTGATATGCCAAAACTACATTGGAACCGGATTGTAATTTCAAGATATCCAACACATACGGATTGCCAAAAAGGTAAATCAAAGTACTTTTTTCTGCTATCATTGTTCGAATGAAATCCAATAGTTCAGCATCAAAGCCAAAGTGATTTTTAGGCTTCACTGCGGGTGGAAAAATGGACAGGACCACATTTTGATGCTTGTCCAGTTCCTTTTTTATTTCTGGCAATTGGGAGGACAGTTCCCAGGATTTTTGATTGAAACCTTCTTCCAAATCTTTGGAAAAAAGGTTGTTTTTGGTGGGAGCAAAAGAAAGGTTCAAAAAAGGAGGATTTTTGATTTCCACTACTTTTTTTGGATTGCCGTAAAGCTCGGTCAGCACATTTTGAGCAATGGTTCTGTTCAGGGCAGAGGCGTTTTTCATTTTGCCACTTTCGAGAAAACCGTTCTTTAAAAAGACATTTTCCTTGAGTTTCCATATTCGTCTGAAGCTTTCCTCAATTCTACTCGCAGAAGCCTTGTTCAATATATTTATAATGCCTTCAACAGGGTTTTCACTAAAACAAAGCACATCCATTCCTGCTGCAAAAGCAGCGGCTTCCAATTGGCCAGCTTCTGGATATTTTTTGGAAACGGCATGCATGTTCAAGGCATCGGAAATGATTACGCCTTCAAAACCCATTTCATTTCGAAGTAAGCCGGTAATTATTTTTGATGAGGTGGTCGAAGGTTCCTTTGCATCCAGCTGGGGGAGCGATAAATGTCCCACCATCACAGAATCAACCTCTTTTTCAATCAACTTGTAAAATGGATAGAGTTCATTATCCTTTAATTCTTCCAGCGATTTATTAATGACAGGAAGTCCTAAATGGGAATCGGTGGCTGTATCCCCATGTCCGGGAAAGTGCTTGATGGAATTAAGTGTCCCCGTACTTCCCATTCCTTTTAAATAGGCTTCGGCCCTGGCACAAACCTGTTCTTTGTCATCCCCAAAGGAACGATACCCAATCACTGGATTCTCAGGATTGCTATTGATGTCCACCACAGGAGCAAGATTCCAGTGGATGCCGGCTTCCCTGCAATCCAAACCAATGCGTTGCCCTACCTCAAAAATGAGTTCATTATTATTTTGGATGGCTCCCAGAGTAATGGCATAGGGATATTGGGGTGTATTTTCAATACGCATGGCAAGGCCCCATTCCGCATCCATGGCCATCAGTAAAGGGTATTTAGCGGCGTTTTGATAACGAGCGATGAGTTCTTTTAACCGTTCGTAGCTGTTTTCATTGTGAACGACCGCTTTCTTGCCTTCAAAATTTGTGGCGGCACTGGCCCGACTATGAAAAAAGCAGAGCGCTCCAATATGATGTTCCTGAATCAATCGCTCCATTTGTTGAACCTCGTCTTCAGTGTCATTGATGAAAGCGGCCAGCATGAACAACTGTCCCGCCTTTTCCTGAAGGCTCAATTGGTTTTGGGCATTGGAATATGGAACGACTTCTTTAGGCATTGGATTCATTCGTCTTTTTGCCGTAATCGGCGGGATACTTTAAGAATTTGAGGACCAAAAAAGCTGGGATGGCAGCTATCACCACCCAGATAAAGAAACCATCGTACCCCAACCATTCTTGAATGTACCCACTGACCATCCCGGGGAGCATCATGCCGAGGGCCATGAATCCGGTTGCAATGGCATAGTGCGAGGTTTTTGAGACGCCTTCGGCCACAAAAATGAGGTACATCATAAAAGCGGTAAACCCGAATCCGTACCCAAATTGTTCCAAAACTACGGTTCCTACCACAGCATAGATGCTGGAGGTTTGGGTTACCGCAAGAATGGCATATAGGGCATTGGGAACGTTAAGGGCCAAAAGCATGGGCAGCATCCACTTTTTTAAGCCATCTCGAGAAATCAAGATGCCGCCAAGTATTCCGCCAAGGGATAACATGATTATGCCCACGGTCCCGTAAATGGTTCCTACGGCTTCGGTGGAATATTCCAAACCGCCCACTTCCAATTTGTCCAATAGGAAAGGGGAGGTCATTTTAACCAATTGTGATTCGCCTAAACGATAGGTGAGAATGAACAGAAGGGCAATTCCTATTTGATTCTTCTTAAAAAAGGATGCAAAAACCTGCAAAAAACCTTCAGGTTTCTCCGTAGGTTCAATTTTGGCATTTTCAAATTTAGGAGCACTAAAAAAGTTGGCAATGGTAAGGATAAGCATCAGTGCAGCTGCACTGACCATCGTTAGGGACCATGCCTTGGTATTGTCCCCGAACTTGTTTTCCAAAAAGCCGGCAAAGATGACCAAAAGCCCTTGCCCGGTGACCATGGCCAATCGGTAAAAGGTGCTTCGCACTCCAATAAAAAAGGACTGTTTCTTTTGGGTGAGACCCAACATGTAGTAGCCATCCGAAGCAATATCATTGGTTGCCGAGGCAAAGGCGGCCATCCAGAAGAAGGCCAGAGTAATAATGAAGAATGAATTGGAAGGAACAAAAAGGCCTATGCCCAAAAATGCCAAAGAAATCACCAGTTGCATAACCAAAAACCAGCTTCTTTTGGTGCCGTTCAAATCCACAATGGGACTCCAAAGTGGTTTCAGTACCCAGGGTAGGTAAAGCCAGCTGGTATAGAGTCCGATTTCAGCATTACCAATACCAAGCCGTTTGTACATGATCACGGAAACGGTCACCACCAAAATATAAGGAATCCCTTGGGTGAAATAGAGGAAAGGAATCCATAGCCAAGCATTTTTGTCTTTTGGTGCGACACTCATTGGTTTGATTTTAAAAATTCAACGGTAGTACAGCACTTTCATTCCCGTATGCATCGGATATAGAAATGCCCACCTCGTTTCTTTGTTGTTTTTTGGTCAATTTGAGCTGAAAACAGTCCGAATTTTGACTTTCGGAAAGATACTCCTTTCCTATGAGTTGTTTTTCGTTGCGGTGGAGTTGATAGAAATTCAGAAATCTTGGTACCGAATCGGTATGTGAGATGCAGATGTCCAAAATATCATTTTGCTTTTGAGTAGATTCGATACCAGGTAGCTGGATTTCTCTGGAACTCCTGTTCAGTGTTGCAGGATTTTTTGCCGGAAGTGGATAAAATTTCCTTTTCAGGGTTTTTACCACTTTTTCATGCTGTCCAATCAGCGATTTTGCACTGAAAAAGATATTACCGTCAATATTTTTCTGATTTCTGGCAAATAGCAACTGTTTTGGAATTTCCTTCTTTTTATCCCAAGCTTTGTCACTGTTGTTTTTGATCTTGTAGGCACCGTTGCCAAGATACAGATTGGTGCTGGGTGTGGTATTGGCCCACCAAGAACCCACGGCTCTGTGGGAAGCTGGGGGATAGTCCATGCTCCAATACGCCTGGGGAGCCAAATAGTCCAACCAGCCTTCTTTTACCCAAAGTACAGGGTCTGCGTACAAATCTTCAAAGGTGGTTTGTCCCGCACGGGTATCTGAACCTGCAGGATCAGTGCTTTTGTTTTTCCAAACGCCAAATGGGCTGATACCAAATTGTACCCATGGCTTATTTTTCTTGATGATTTGGTGGACATTTTTCACCAAAGAATCCACGTTACTTCTACGCCAATCTTCCAAGGACTGATTGGGCAAACCGTAGGTTTGGAAAGCCAATGAATCCTGAAATACTTCACCTTCTATTTTATAGGGATAGAAATAATCATCAAAATGAATGGCGTCCAACTCATATTCCATGACCAATTCCTCCACGACTTTGGCAAATTTTTCCCGGACTATGGGCAATCCGGGATTGTAGTAGTATTTTTTACCGTATTTCACCATCCAATCGGGATGTTGGTAAAAATCATGATTATCCGAAAGGGACAAGGTGTCCAAATCAAAGGTGGCGCGATAGGGATTGAGCCAAGCGTGGAATTCCATACCTCGTTTATGGGTTTCCTGAATCATCCATGACAAAGGATCATCAAAACCTTGGGGAGCTTCACCTTCATTCCCTGAAAGATATTTGGACCAAGGCGCCATATCAGTTTTGTAAAAGGCATCGCCAGCGGTTCGCACCTGAACAATGGCCGCGTTGAAATTCAACTCTTGATAAAAATCCAGAATGGTGATAAAGTCCTTCTTTTTCTTTTCAGGAGAATCGTTGGGATTTTTGGGCCAGTCAATATTGGCCACAGTGGCAATCCATACGCCCCTAAACTCCTTTTCTGGGGTTTTGGTAACCGCACAGGACACTAAAAAAATGAGGAAAATCGAAAAGAATAAAACGTTGCGCATAAAAGCTGAAAAGGCCTACTTTAAAGCTAAATGTAGACCTTTTTGATTGAATTAAACAATTAAAACTACTTAATGGAAATTTTCAATACCTGCTGTTATTTGGAATCAAATCGATAGCGAACAAAACCTTCCATGGCCTCATATTCTGCCATGCCCAGTGCATTGTATCGATTTGCGGTATCCTTGTTTCGTTGCTCGGCACGTTGCCAGAACTCCCTTTCATCGTTTCCGGGGAACATGGCACTATCTTTTTGGGATTGGTGTTTAAAGATGGCATTGATTTTTCGGGCCATATCCTTGGGACCGATGGGTACGGCCATTTCCATATCCGCAATTTCCCATTCTTGCCATGCACCTCGATACAACCATACATAACAATTTCGTATCCAGTCAGAACCCTCGTCCAATAGGCGTTGAATGGCCCTGAAAATGACATCCAAACAAACCCTGTGGGTGCCATGTGGGTCAGAAAGGTCACCTGCGGCAAAGATTTGATGGGGTTTGACTTCGTTGAGCAGTTTATAGGTGATTTCTACATCTTCTTCGGAGATGGGCTTTTTTCGAACCGCTCCGGTCTCATAAAATGGGAGGTTTTGAAAGTGCGCATTCTCTTCAGGGACACCACAATAGCGGCAGGCCGATAAAGCTTCACCTTTTCGAATCAACCCTTTAAAGTTTTGGACTTCTGCACTATCAATTTCTCCTGGTTTTTTTGAAGCCAGAAACTCCCGAACTTGCTTGAACTGTTTTTTAAGCTCTTTGTTTTCTTTTTGTACATCGGTGGCGAAATCCAGGAAACGGATGACTTCATCATCAAAAACGGCAATGTTTCCTGAAGTTTGATACGCTACATGGACATTGTGTCCCTGATCCACCAAACGCAATAAAGTGCCGCCCATGGAAATTACGTCATCATCTGGGTGTGGACTGAATATCAATGATGTTTTAGGATGGGGCTGGGCTCTTTCCGGACGTTGGCTATCATCTGCATTGGGTTTTCCACCGGGCCACCCTGTGATGGTTCGTTGCAACTGATTGAAAACGGATAGATTGATTTGCTCTGCGGAACCTACCTCGGCAATCAGATTCCCCATTCCATATTCGTTGTAGTCCTCATTGGTCAGTTTCAAGATGGCCTTGCCCAATTTTTCAGACAACCAAATGGCTGCTGTTTTGATGAGTTTTTCATCCCATTCGCATTCGGTCACCAACCAAGGTGTCTTGATGCGGGTTAAAAAGGAAGAGGCGGCATCATCCAAAACAAAGTCGCAATTGTCATGATGTTGCAAGAACGTAGCAGGAACGGACTCTTTTATTTCCCCTTCAACCGCTTGTTGTATGATCGGGGCTTTTCCTTCCCCCCAGGCCATAAGAATGATCCTTCTAGCGTTCATGATGGTGCCAACACCCATGGTGACAGCTCTTCGGGGAACGTTTTCCTCTCCAAAAAAGTCGCTGGCCGCATCCAATCTAGTAACTCTGTCCAAACGGACTAATCTTGTTTTACTGTTTAATGATGAGCCCGGTTCGTTAAAACCAATGTGACCAGTTCTACCGATCCCCAAAATCTGGATATCGATCCCTCCCACATTTTGAATTTTCTCCTCATAATCCGCGCAGAATTTCTTTATGTCGTCTTTTGGAAGGTTTCCATTTGGGATATGGACGTTGTAGGGTTCAATATCAATGTGATCAAAAAGGTGTTCGTTCATGAAACGCACATAGCTGTGGATGGAATCGGGCTCCATGGGAAAGTACTCATCCAAATTAAAGGTGACCACACTTTTAAAGCTCAACCTTCCTTCTCTATGGAATTGAACCAAGTAATCATAAACCTTGGTCGGGGTAGAGCCAGTGGCCAAGCCAAGAACTGCTTTCTTCCCTTGTTCTTCTTTTTGTTTGATAAGACTTGCAATCTCGTTGGCAACATACCAAGATGCACTATCAGAATCTTGGTAGATGTGTGTGTTGATTTTTTCAAACTTCACGGTTTCCGAGTCTAAAACTTCTGGTTTTGCCGGGTTTTTGACCAATTCTTGCATTATTTGTCAGGGTTAAGAGTTTAAACACCACAAATATAGCTTATATTTGCAGTATTTTGCAATATAAGTGCAGTTTTATGCTTTTTTATCGCTGAACAACATCGGAAGGCATATAAACAGCATAATGTGGAATAATTTCTACTTTTGAATTTGAATTAAATGACGGCTTTAATGCTTAAAGAAGAACGACAACATGCCATACTTAATGAGGTAGAGCTCCACAACCGAGTGCTGCTGACCGATTTGGCCGAGAAATTGGAGGTCTCCATAGATACGGTAAGGCGCGATGTCAAGGAATTGGATACAGAAAATCTCTTGGTAAAGGTACATGGTGGTGCTGTTTCCCTTGGTTTTGCCAACCATAGTCCAACACGTGGCAATGTGTACGCTCTGGACAAAAAAATAACCATTGCCAATAAAGCTAAAGCTCTGATTCGAGAGAATAGCGTTGTTCTTATTGATGGTGGGACAACCTGTTTGGAACTCGCTCGCTTGCTTCCGGCCAACCTAAAGCTTACCTGTTTTACCTTAAGTCTTCCGGTAGCTATGGAATTGTTGAACAAGCCCAATATTCAAACCATATTTATTGGTGGGACCCTTTCTCCAGACTCACAAATAGCCATGGGTTCCAGTGCCATTCATGCGTTGTCTGAAATAAAAGTGGACTATAGTTTTATAGGAACCGGTTACGTGGATGCCCAATATGGATTGACGGAATTTGATTGGGATGTGGTGCAGACCAAAAAGGCAGTAATCAATGCTTCCAAGAAAACGGTGCTGTTGTGCATTTCCGAAAAATTGAATTCCCAACATCGCTTTAAGACCTGTGACATAAATGCCATCAACACCATGGTGACCGAGTTGGAACCGTGGGATGAAAAACTAGCCGCATTCAAAAATATGAACATACAATTATTGTAACCCCTGTGAAAAAACACATCAAAATAACAGAAGAAGCTTCGTTGTACGATCATTTGGAGGAAATGTCGAGCTTGGACATTGTGAGCAATATCAACAATGAAGACAGGAAAGTAGCTGATGCGGTGCAAAAAGTGTTGCCTAAGGTGGCAAAATTGGTAGATGAAACCGCTAAACGTTTCGATAAGGGAGGTCGCTTGTTTTATATCGGTGCTGGTACAAGCGGACGTTTAGGCATTTTGGATGCTTCTGAAATCCCGCCAACCTTTGGAATGCCCTATGATAGGGTCATTGGGTTGATTGCAGGAGGTGATACAGCCATCCGAAAAGCGGTGGAGTTTGCCGAGGATGATTTAGACCAAGCGTGGAAAGACCTGCAGGAGTTTGATATCAATTCCAACGATGTGTTGGTTGGTATTGCCGCCTCAGGGACTACGCCCTATGTTTTGGGAGGAATTGCCAAAGCCAAAGAACACGGTATTTTAACAGCTGGAATCACGAATAACCCAGGGTCACCTTTGGCCACAGGGTCTGATATCGCCATAGAAGTGAATGTTGGCCCTGAGTTTTTAACGGGAAGCACCCGTATGAAAAGCGGTACCAGCCAAAAATTGGTGCTCAACATGATTACCACGGCCCTGATGATTCGTATTGGTCGCGTGAAAGGTAACAAAATGGTGAACATGCAACTGAGCAACACCAAATTGGTGGATCGCGGTACCCGTTATATTATGGAAGAATTGGGACTGAATTACGAAGAGGCAGAAAAGGCTCTAAAAAAATACGGTTCGGTAAAACATGCCATTGAT
The DNA here is from genome assembly GCA_030427985.1 of Bacteroidia bacterium. Lineage (GTDB taxonomy): Bacteria > Bacteroidota > Bacteroidia > Flavobacteriales > Flavobacteriaceae > Flagellimonas. The sequence continues at coordinate 53,772 of JAUIBH010000004.1, forward strand.
GCCCTAAAATAGCTGCTATTTGGGAACCAATCGATAAATCCCCTTGCCTTCAATACCTATATAGATATAGCCATCGGGTCCTTGGCGCACATTACGAACCCGGCCCATCCCATCCAATAGTTTTTCGCGGTAAGTGACTTTGTTGTTTTTTAGTTCGAGGCGTTCCAGATATTGAAATGACAATGAGCCCACGAGCAAATTTCCTTTCCATTTGGGGTATTTGTCCGAAGTCACAAAGGTCATTCCCGAGGGAGCAATAGAGGGTGTCCATTGATATAAAGGTTGCTCCATGCCAGGTCTCGAGGTTTCGTCCGTGATTTTAGTACCGCTGTAATTAATGCCATAGGTAATGACCGGCCAGCCATAATTTTTGCCTTTTTGGATGATGTTAATTTCGTCCCCACCGCGTGGGCCATGCTCATGCTCCCATAGTTGACTGGTTTCGGGATGTTTGGTCAGCCCTTGCGGGTTTCTATGTCCGTAACTGTATATTGCGGCTTTGGCCCCGGACTTTCCCACGAAGGGATTGTCATCGGGAATGCTCCCATCATCATGGATTCGGTATATTTTGCCGCCATCCCGGGTGATGTCTTGGGGGTTTACGTCTCTGTTGCCGCGTTCCCCCACTGAAAAATAGAGGTATCCTTCATTGTCAAATTCCAGTCGGGAGCCAAAATGCTGCCCTCGGGTAGAGTTGGGTTCCGCTTTATAGAGCAATTGCTTTTGCACCAACTTGTTATTGGATAGTTTCGCACGCATAATGGCCGTATTACCACCTTTTCCTCCTCCATCCGAAGAAGCATAGGATAAATAGAGCCATCCATTTTCATTGTAATTGGGATGCAGTTCAATGTCCATCAATCCGCCTTGGCCCCGCACGTAAACTTCGGGGACATTATTGATTTTTGTTGTCTTTCCAGAAGTGTAATGTATAAGTTCTCCTGTTTTTTCTGTTATGAGCATACTCCCATCTGGGAGGAATACCATGCCCCAAGGGTTCTGTAAACCGGATACAACGGATTCTACAGTAAAATCAAGGGTTTTGGGAAGATTTATGCTTTTATCGGGGGTTTGGGCGCAGGATGTACTTAGCAGTACAACGAAAAAATACTGAAATACCACACTTTTTTTCATAATTTCACGTTGAAATAACAGATTTCATAGATAAACGGCTACTTTTTGGTAGTTGAGTGTGTTGAAGATAAAGAGATTTTTATAAGTATAGACAATTACGATGTAAGAATATTAAGGTCCCAAATCTGAATATTCTGCCCTAACAAGACTTAACCTATGCTCCCTCAAAAAACAAGGCATTTGCTATATGCCGTGTTGTTGGTGTTCATATCCATTTTTTGTTCCACGGTATTAGCAAAGACAGAGGTCAACCGGATACTAGCCAAAATAGTGTCCACTGTTTCAGAACCACAGGCTGAAGAAAAAACGGAGATTTCCTCCGAGAAAGTTTCAGCTACACGGCCAGAAGCATCTTTTGCTGCAAGCAGCAGCATGTTCATGACCATTATTCAAGGGGCCAACGAAGAAGTGGTTTGCCCTAACGACGGTAGTACACTTGCCAAGTTCTTTCTCTGTGGTACAAGTGATATCCGAACTATTTCCCTAAGTCAATCCGGTAGTAGTTACCAGTGGCAAAAACTGGACCCCAACACTTGTGCACCGACAGTGGTGGATGATTGCCCTACCATAAATGGAGCCTGTACCTGGAATACGGTTGGGACAGGATCTACCTATGACCTTTCCACGGCAGGTGAGTTTCGAGTACGGGTTAATTCTGGGCAATACTTTTACTTCAAGTCCACTTTAAACCCTTTAAACCCACAATTGATCAAGGAAGATATAGTATGTGGAAATCCAGGCAGGGTAGAGGTGACCAATGTTCCTGCGGGATATGAGTACAGTCTAAACAGCGCAGCAGGACCGTACCAAGATGCTCCCTTCTTTGATATTACATCTTCAGGTGATTACAGAGTTTATGTGCGATTGAAAAATGTATCAGCCACCGCTTGTGTCTTTCCTTCAAATAGTGTTACTATTGATGATTTGGACATCAACGTGGATGTCACCGCCAATGATATTCTGTGCAGTAGTGAATTGGGTAGTATTGATGTTAGCGTTTCGGGAGTTCCGGGATTCTATACGTATCGATTGGTAAAAAATGGGGTCACTGTAGATACTTTCGGACCCAATGGAGCTGATTCCTATACTTTTGCCAATGTAAGCCCTGGTACCTACACCATTCGTGTGGAGACCAATAATTGCTCTGAAACGGTTACGACAGACATCAATGGAGATTCCATCACAATCGGAAATGGCATAAGCCCGTTAGCAGTTTCTGCAACCGCTTCCGATAGTTTTGGCTGTGGAGCCACTTCTGTGGATGTAAACCTGACCACATCAGGAGGTACTGCACCGTATCGTTTCAGTGTGGATGGAGGACCTTTTGGTTCTACCTATGCAGGGTCCACTACCTTTACGGTCAATTCGGCTGGAACATACAACATATTGGTGGAAGATGCCAATGGATGTCAACGAAGTGCTTCTGTTGATGTTCCGGACATTCCGCCTCCAATTTTCAATTTTACAGAAGAAGATGCCAATTGTGGTGGAGCCAATGACGGTAGAATCACCATTAACGTGACCAATGGTTTTGGTTATGAGATTGAGTACAGTATCAACAATGGGTCAAGTTTTCAGATCAGTAATACCTTTTCCAACTTGGCGCCTGGAACCTATAATGTGGTACTGCGTTATGAGCAAGATTCTTTCACCTGCACCACAACCCCACAAACAGCAACCGTAGGAACGCCATCAACAATAACCGCTACGGTTACGCCAGGTTCGACACCAAGTTGTGGTAATGAAAATGGAGGGCAAATCACAATTTCAGGGGTTTCCGGAGGAACCTCTCCATATGAATACAGTGTAGGGGCTGGATTCAGTACCAACCCTGTTTTTACGAATCTAGGGGTGGGAACATATACACCCATGATCAGGGATGCCAACGGATGCGTTCAGTCGCTTTCGGATATTGTTTTCAATGCCTTAAATAAACCAACCAACTTGGATTTTACCATTTCCAGCTTGGATTGTATTACCACTACGGCTTCTGTTGGATTGACCGTTACTGGAGGTACTGGCCCTTATACCTATGAAATTATTGCTCCTTCAGCAAGTGCTGTAAATAATGGAACCAATGATACGTTCAGTGGATTGGGATTGGGAACCTATACCTTCAGGGTTACCGATAATGCAGGTTGTTCATATGATGAAAACTACGCCATAACCGATATTAGTTCCATTGGGGTTCAGGGACAACAGACCAAAGTGGTCACCTGTGTGGGTGATTCTGATGGAGAAGGACGCTTTTTGGTGGATGGATTCAATTCTACCTATAGCTATAGTATTGATGGTGGACCGGTTTCAACAGGGCAAAGTGGAAGCATTATTCCATTAACGGGACTTACTGCGGGAAGCTATGTGATTTCTGTCACTGATGAAGAGACCAATTGTGTCGATACAGCCACGTTGGTGATTGAAGAGCCTTCAACCGCTTTTGCGATTTCCAGTTTGGATGTTACCGCGATGAGCTGTCAGAATGGAAATACTGGGGCCGTTCGTATCAATACCGTAGGTGGATGGGGTGGTAACCGATATACCTTGATCCAGCCCAATGGCTCCACAAGAGGGCCTAAAAACGGAAGTACCTTCTCCAATTTGTCACAAGATGGTACCTATCAAGTGAGCGTTACCGATGCAAATGGATGTACTGTTACCGATAGCTTCACCTTGACCCGCTTGGATGCCCCAACTTTGACCTTGGACAATGGTGCTTCAGATTTTTGCTATGACAACTTTGGTGCAGCGACTTTGGTGGTTAATGCCTCAGGAGGTCTCGCTCCGTATCAATATCGCATCAACGGGGGTGCTTTGGGTGCTAGCAATACCTTTGCTGGACTTACCCCGGGTACCTACACCATTCAGGTGGTGGATGCCAATGACTGTCGCGATACCGTTACTGCCACCGTTGAGCCACAAGTCATGGCCAATGCCACAACCATTCAAGAGTTGGATTGTGCGGGCCCTCCGGGACAGATTCGGGTAAATATCAGCAATGGATATACCTCTGGAGGTGATTATGACATATATGAAGTAAGTATCAATGGAGCACCCTATACTTCAGACAACAACAATATTACCGGAAACTCATTTGTGTACAGTGTACCCAATGATGGTTCCATTATTTCGGATACCACTTTTCAGTTCCAGATTACGGACAGCCGAGGCTGTAGCACGGAATCCAATGTAGTGACCATTTCTCCCCCAGAAACCATTGCAGGTTCTGCAGTTGCTACGGATACACAATGTGGTGACTCAACCAGTGGGATTGTAACATTGATTCCCGATACCACCCAAGGGATTCCACCGTATGAATTCAGTAACGATAATGGAGCAACCTTTGGTTCCCAAAATATTTTCTCTGGTTACGGGCCTGGTACCCACGGTGGGTTTGTCATTCGCGATAGTAGAGGTTGTGTTAGTCCAGCATATAATGTAACCATTGCAGCAAGTACCCCATTGGATGCTACTGCTACTCCTACTGATGCGGTTTGTTCATCAGGAGCGGTGAACGGTTCCATTTCAACCACAATTAATAATGGAACGGCGCCTTTTGATTATGTCCTATTGGATGTAGCAGGGAATTTGGTGGCTTCTTCAACAGGTACAGCTAGTACAACCGTGAACTTCCCTAATCTTCCTGTTGGGAATTATACTGTAGTCACTACAGATGCATCAGGTTGTGAAGACCGGGACGAGGTGGTCATTGACCAAAACACCTTGGATTTGATTCCTTTAGATCCAGACCCGTTGTTATGTTCGGAAACATCTTTCCCATACCGAGTTAGGGCTACGGGAGGAACTGCGCCTTATGAGTTTCGATTGGTGGGCGATCCAACGTTCAATCCCGCCACTTCAGGTGGTGATACGTATGATTTTACAGGGCAGGTGGTTCCCGGAGTAACATACTTCGTTGAAGTTCAGGATGCCTTGGGTTGTACCTATATTGAAGAAATTGATACGATAGGTCCTTCTAATCCTGTTACGGTTACTGCCACAGCTACTTCGGCATCCTGCGATGTTGCGGGTAGTGGAAGTATTGATTATGATGTGTCAGGGGTGTCCGCCCCCGGCAACTTTACGGTTACCCTTCAAAATACCGATACGGGTGTTATCGAATCAGGACCAACAGCATTTACGGGACAAACTATTCCCTTTAGTGGAACGTTCACAGGCTTGGCACCAGCGAACTACCAAATCATTGTAGAGGACGATTCTACGGGATGTAGCTCAAGCACCTTGGTCTTTATCAGTTTCAGTTCTCCGTCCATTACTATTGATAATTTTGTGGAAGCTACCTGTAATGCAGGTGCCTTGGTCACCGTAAGAGGCTTTGGTGGAAGTGGTGGCCCCTTTACGTATGCCTATGTGCCCACAGGGGATCCAGCACCAACCGTATTTTCAACGGAAACTACCTTTGAAATCCCAGGGCCATACCCTACAACTTATGATTTCTATGTGCAAGATGCTAGTGGATGTACTGCGCTGACCACCTTACCAGTAACTCAAGAAGCAGGTGTACCTAATCCGGTCATAGATGTAGTGAATCAGTGTACCGCAACCAGTGGTTATCAAATTGATATTGTGTCACCGCTGACATCAGGTCCAGAACCTGAAAACACATTCCAATACGATATAGGAAGTGGTTTTCAGACAGGAACAACATTTATTGTTCCCAATCCAGGTAGCTATGTCATTACGGTTCGTGATGGCAACGGGTGTACCAATACGGTGACAGCCGAGGTCTTTAATTTCTTTGCCATAACTGCAGATGCCACATCTTTGCCAACCTGTAATGCTGGGGATGGAACCATTACCGTCAACACTACGGGAGGTAGTGGAAATTTTGAGTACCAGCTTCGTGATGCAGGCACCTTGGCCAATATTGGTTCTGCCCAGAATACGAATGTTTTCAATAACGTATTGCCTGGGGATTATAACATTCTGGTAACTGATTTGGATTCCAATACTTCACCACTATGTTCCGATGAGGCCATAGTAAACGTATCTACGGTAAACACTCCTGTAATCTCGGCTACTCCAAGTAGTGATGTTACCTGTAATGGTGCCAATAATGGTACTATTTCTGTGGAACTTCAACCCGGAACCGATACGGATACACCATTGAGTTATATCCTGTATGATAGCAGTTCTGCTATTTTTGCCGGACCACAAGGCTCTCCGGTTTTCGATGATTTGCCACCTGACACCTATCAAGTAGAAGTGATTTCAGATAGAGGGTGTACCGACCAAGTGGGAGGTATTGTTATTGATGAGCCTTCGGTATTGCAAGCCAATGCAGTGAACACAGAATTCAGTTGTAATCCATCCAGTAACCAGTTTAGTACAGCCACAATTACCATCTATACTGATGATAATGGCGATGGCACCGGAACTGCAACGGGAACCGGACCTTACACCTATAGCATGAACGATGGCACCCCTCAGTTTGATGGCACCAACTTTCAGACCAGCAACACCTTTGAGGTGATTGATAATGGAACCAACCAAACCATCACTTTGACAGCGCGAGATCAAAATGGTTGTGAGGAAACATCAACCGTGACCATCAATAGTCCAACCGATATTACCTTTAGTTATGCAGTGAACCAAATCACATGTGATGCTCCGGGAACCATCGACATTATTGTGAACGAAGGTCCAGGAAACTACCAAGTGGAAATCTTGCCTTTGGGATCGGAACCTGCCAGAAATTCTAGTGGTAGTGATAGGGTAAGCTGGGATATTGCCACTCCCGGGGATTACATCTTCGCCGTGACGGATATAGGCAACGGAGGCTGTTCGTATTTAACGACCACCATCACCATGCCGGAATACAATACTATTGAAGCCCTTATTGCAGAAGTGCAGCCTGTAACCTGCTTTAATGGCAATGATGGTGCAATCAGTTTGGAAATCAACAATTACAGTGGGACCTATAATTATGAAGTATTCTCCAGGGATAATAGTGGGGTTGAGACATCAACGGGTGTCACTGGCAGTTTTGATACCAACGTACCTATAAACTCCCCAGAAGTTATTGGCGGTTTGCCCGCAGGTAACCTTGTGGTCCACATAGAAGCATTGGATTCTCCTTTCTGTGATGTGGTCAGTAATGTTACCACGGTTCGCTCACCAGATAGGGAATTGACGATTGATGCCATCCAAACCTCTCCAGTGACTTGTAACGTGCCAGGATATGGTGAAATTACAGTAGCTGGAGATGGTGGTTGGGGCACTTATGAATATCAATTGATTGCTCCGGATGGTACAACGGTGTTGGTGGATTATCCCAATACCAATCCCATTTTTGAAAACCTTTCCACAGGAACCTATACCGTAAATGTGCGGGATATTAGAGGTTGTGAAGCTAGCAATACCATCGATTTGCCATTGCCAGTTCCAATTTCGGCAGATATTCAGGTGGTACAACCCTTGGCCTGTAACAATGACAACAACGGGATTATTGAAGCTTACAATGTGGCAGGTGGTCAAGGCCCAGGAAACTATCTGTATCAATTGAATCGAATAACTGATGGTACCAACAGTGGATTACAAACAACCCCAACCTTTGCCAACCTTTCGGCTGGGGATTATACCATCACCATTTTTGATGGATGGAACTGTAGCTTTACCACAATTCCAATTACTGTTCAAGACCCTGAAATTGTGGTGGCCGAATTGGTAGAGTTGCAACCACCGGGTTGTGGAGATTTGGGTAGAATGGAGTTGAGTGTTACCAATCCAGAGCCAGGAGTCGACTATTTTTATCGTAGATCGGGAACTTCGGACCCATTCACACCATTTGGCGCGGGAATGACCAGTGTTGAAATCGCTGCGGACATTACTTTGGATCCCGGACCCTTCCAATATGATGTACAGAACTCAAACGGGTGTCCCTTTGAAAAATCGAACCAAATTTCATTGGATCCTGCGGCGCCATTGGTCATTGCTTTGGATTTGACCAACGCAACCATCAACTGTGCGGGGGAAGCAACCGGAATTATTCGTTCTGAGGCTTTTGGAGGAATTGGTAGCTATATGTACACCTTGGTGAACTCAGATATATTACCGATAACTGCATCCAGCATCATTCGCCCTGCACAAAGCTCAGGAATTTTCAGGGAGCTGAATCCAGGTACCTATTATGTGTATGCACAGAGTGGGGGATGTGAGGCCATTTCAGAACCAATTGTCATAGAACCTAAACCACCATTGGTTTTGGAATACTTGGAAGCAGTATCGGTAATGTGCGCGGGAGATACTAATGGACAAATTATTATTGAAGCCAGTGGAGGTACTGGAGCTATCCGATATTCCATTTCGGATACCTTGAGTGAGTTTTTTGAAGGTGATGACCCTGATAATCCAAATCGGAAAACATTTACGGATTTATCGCCTAGAACATACGACATTATCATTCAAGATGATTTGGGATGTACCATAACCAGAACCGTTGAAATCACCCAACCTATGGAATTGGTAGCTGGAATTGCATCAACCACTCCAGAAGTATGTTTGGGAGATGGTGATGGCTCACTTACCCTAGAGGTCTCTGGGGGTACAGCGCCCTATTACACCAGTGTAAACTCCGCAGATGATGCTGACTTTGTTCAAAATGATGACATGTTCTTTGATAACCTTCAGGGGGGAGAAACCTACGTTATCTTTATTCGGGATGCCAATGGATGTCAGACCAATGTTGTTGCCGAAATAGGAACAGGGGTTGAAATTATTGCAGAACCCATTATTGAATATGGGTGTGATGGAATTTTTCCGAACAGTACGGCAAGAATCTCCCTTGTGGATAATTCCATGCTTCCAAGATTGCTGTTTTCGCTGGATGTTGATGATATTCAAGTTGCGAGTCCGCAACGCACTTTTGGTAATCTTCCGCCCGGCGAGCATACCGTTTATATTTATCATGAAAACGGTTGTGCAACCTTTGTGGAATTTGAAATTGAGGTATACGAGCCGCTCACCTTGGAAGCCGTTAAAACAGGGCCCAATGAAGTAACGGCCGTTGCAACAGGTGGTTTTGGAGGATATGAGTATTTCTTCCAACAAGAATCATATGGAGAAACTAATGTGTTTAATATTAACGTAGATGCCAATGTCCATATTATGGTGAGGGATGCAAGAGGTTGTGTGGCCAATCTTGTGATGCCATTTGATTTTGAAGGAATGCCTGAAATGCCCGATTTCTTTACTCCAGATGGTGATAACCTGAATGATTACTGGTATCCTGGAAACAGGGAGTATTTCCCAAATATTGAAGTCATTATTTATGATCGTTACGGTAGGGTAGTGGCGCACTTAGACCAAGTAAAAAAGTGGGATGGTACCTATGAAGGAAGTCCATTACCAACTGGTGATTATTGGTATGTGGTCAATGTCAACGATATGGAAAAGCAGCAGTATGTAGGTCATTTTACATTGTATAGGTAGATTTTAACCCATTTTCTCTATATTTACCTAAACAATAACATATTGATAGTCTTTTATTTGGGAATTCAACCTTCTTCCCCCACCATGGAAACCCAATTAATAGATCAATATGGCACAGCGTAATTGATGTTGACTTTGGTGAAAGTCAAAAAGAGTCAATCCTGTGGAGGTTCAAAATTGAAAGGATTAATCACCAAATCTTAAACAAACTACCTTAATGGATAACACAAAACCTACGCATGCATCATCATTTTTGGCATCCGAATATGAAAATCTAGACTACTCCATTTTTCAGCTGAATCTCTTTCTCAACGCTTATAGTGATGGACAAAAGCCCTACAAAATAGATTACAATGTATTGTTGATGAGCTACCGTCAGTGGAATGGTAGTGACATTGATGAATTCTGCCAAGATCAGACGATTGGTTATTTTTTATTGAATCCTTCCAATGATTCCGCTGAGGCAAGGGAAGCTTTTTGCATGGAAATCAGGGAGTTCCTTTTGGGAATCTAGGGAGCTCCACCTCCTTTTTATTTTGTGCATCTATATTTATTAAAAATGCAGATATAGTTTTACTAAAATTTATATTTTTGCAGTCCGTTTCTGGGATGTGGCTCTTGGGCTACACAGAAAGGACTCCGTCAGGTACCCAGACTGCTCAATGCAGTGGACGCCTTAGAAATTGGGTATTTTTTATTGAAAATTGTTGACCGAAGGTCAAACACGGGATGTGGCCCTTCGGCTACGCTCAGGATAGACTCCGTCTGGTACCCAGACTGCTTAGCAGTAAGGCGGAATTGAAATTTGGGTATTGTTTTTTGGATTTTGTCAGTATTTTGCTGATTTCGGGATGTGGCGCAGTCTGGTAGCGTACACGCATGGGGTGCGTGTGGTCGCTGGTTCGAATCCAGTCATCCCGACTTACCTTATTTAAGTAAAATCAAAACACTGTTAATCTTATGATTTTCAGTGTTTTGTGTTTTTAGGCATATCGTTTGAATTCATTTAAAACCATCTAAAATCATATCAAGCGTGTTCCCATCGGGAGCAAACACTTACACTTCTTGTTGTAACTTTAAATGACTTTTAGAACCATTTTTCTTGTGTTTTGACTTTCACAGTATTCACACTCTAAAAGGTTGCAACATGCAGAAAAACAATCGTTTAACAATCAACTTCTTTACAAGAAAGCACAAGGTTCAATCCGAGAACCTAATTGTCTATTGCAGGATCACCATCGACGGTGAACGAACCGATTTTAGCATAAATCGGGAGATAAAAACCAATTTATGGGACAATAACCGTAAAAGGGGCAAGGGTTTTTCCAGTTATGTGATTTCCCTGAACAAGTACCTAGACCAAATTTATACAGGACTGCATGAGGCCCATAGATTGATGATGGCAGAAGAAAAAGTAATCACTCCGCTATCAATCAAAGCAAGATTTTTTGGGGAAGATGAGGGCGGAAAAACATTGAAACAATTGATTGCCTACCACAATGGAACCATGCACACTTCTTTACGTCCGGGAACCAGAAAGAATTACCACATTACCGAACGATGCGTAAGCCTATTTTTAAAAGAGGAATATGGGGTTGAGGATATAAAGCTTAAAAAGTTGAACTATCGTTTCATATCCGACTTTGAACAATATCTTAGGAAATATAGACCATCTACTCGTACCAAGTGTACCAATAACGGGGCCATGAAACACATGGAACGGCTTAAGAAAATGTCAAGGTTGGCGGTTCGGTTGGATTGGATAACGAAAGACCCTTTTGAAAACTATAAGCTTCGTTTTGAGAAAACGGAACGGGAGTACTTGACAAAACGGGAATTAAGGTTGATTGAAGAGACTACTTTCAAAAAGGAAGGAGTTGAGAAATGTAAGGATGTGTTTCTATTCTCGTGCTATACTGGCCTATCCTATATCGATGTCAAGGCATTGACCCCAGACCACCTACTTAAAGGAATCGATGGCAATGAATGGTTGTTCACCAAAAGGATAAAGACGGACGAAAAGCTTAAAATCCCCTTGCTACCACAAGCAAAGGAAATCATCAAGAAGTATGAAGATTCAGCCGAAAGGAGGATAACGAAAGTACTATTACCTGTTTATAGCAATCAAAAGGTCAACTATTACTTAAAGGAAATCTGCAAAGCCTGTAAGATTTACAAGAAAGTGACTTTTCATACAGCAAGGCACACTTTTGCAACAACGATAACCTTGTCCAATGGAGTCCCTATAGAAACTGTCTCAAAGATGCTCGGCCATACCAAACTGTCCACCACACAAATCTATGCCAGGGTACTGGAACACAAGATAGGGGAGGACATGCAAAACCTAATTGATCATATGCAAACTAACCGATCAGCCGAAGGATGATCAGGAAGTATTTATTCGGTCCCGCTTGCGGGACGAAGGGAATAGCAAGAGGGTGATGCGCAAATTGCGCCATCACGGTTGTTTTCGGGTCTTCAACAAGTTGAAAACCAGTTGATTGAACATATTTTGGAATACTTTGCAAAATCTGGGGCTACAGTAGACTTTTCCGAAATCTACAGTAAACCCTTTGGCAGGCCCAGTAAACACTGGAAATTTTTGACGAAAAAATTGACGCAATTTCACTAAAAAACAAAATTCGACCCATGGAAAAGCAATCTACAAAAGGCAGAACAAAGAAAGGAACAGGTTCTTATTCCAATATCACGGTAAAGAAGGAAACGGCCACACGCTTTCGCGGTTATTCCAAAAAGTTCAGCAAATCGCATAGTGAGGTTTTGGATGGAATGATACAATACTTCAAGGAGAACAACCTTGACCCTTTTGGAGAGGGAACAAAGATCATCCTTGAAAGTATCAAAAAATTGGAGCGTCAGATGATGAAAAAATTCGATAGGCTCATCGCCATTGTCAAGAACATGGAAAAGTCCAGTATCCGGCCCACATACGAAATGGTGCTCATTCTTTATGAGGCCTATGTAAAGGATGGAAGAAAACCTAAACGTGAACCCGTTAAGTTACAGGAAGAGCGAATGGATTTTCTGGAGCCTAAGAATACCGTTCCTAAAGTGGAACATGACAGAATGCTAAAAGAATTCAAAGATTATAAGGAGCACTGCAATGAAATTCTCCATAATGTTGAGAAGGTGGAGCCAATGATGGGAAAGCCATATCTGAAAATCAATATGGGCATCGGGGATTTTGAAAGCTTAAAGTACCAATTAAAATAGCACTCATGTACCTTACCATCTCAGCACAGAAAATGGGCAGTACTTACAACTCCAGTGTGGGGAACTACGTGGACTATCTGGAAAAGGAAAACGAGGATAGGTCGCCCGAACTCAGGGAGGAATTCTTTGACCAAGAGAACGACATCGTAAGCCCTCAAACGGTCATCGATGAAATAGATGCCAATACGGCCAAACTGAAACAGAAAGACCCGAAGTTCTATTCCATAGTGGTCAGTCCCAACCAAAGGGAACTCAAGGCAATAGGCAATGACCCAAACCTGTTAAGGGAATATACAAGGAAGCTCATGGAGGACTATGCAAAGAGTTTCCATAGGAACCAAGAGTTCAAGGCCGAAAACCTAAAGTATTATGCCAAAATCGAACATGAGCGCACCTATCGGGGCTTTGACAGACAGGTTCAGGAGAACGCACCCTATCGAGGGGAGATAGCAAGGCTCAGGAACGAGATCCGGAAAGTGGAGCGGGGCGAATCCATCGGGAATGTCAAAGAGCTTGAAAAAAGGATCAAAGAGCAAGAGAGAATGGCCCCCCACAAACAAAACGGACAATTGGTGGCCGCAGGGATGCAAAAAGAGGGGCCACAGACCCATGTCCATATCATAGTCAGTAGAAGGGATGTAACCAATACCTATACGCTTTCCCCAATGGCCAAGCACAAAGCATCCGAAGTGGAACTAAATGGAAAGACGGTCAAAAGAGGGTTTGATAGGGACAGTTTTTACCAATCGGCCGAAAAGACCTTTGACAGGACAACGGGCTTTAAAAGGAACTATGTGGAATCTTACGTTGGGAGAAAGGCCCATGCCAAGGAGCCGGGGAAGTTCTTTGCAAAGGTGATGGGATTGCCCACTAAAGAAAAGGACATGGCCTTTAAACTGCTTAAAACAATGGGTGTCAAGGCTCCCAACATACCGACAAATAAAGTACAAATGGCGGCCAAGATCATCAAGGCTCTTGGGAGGGGTCTCGATAAGGCAAGGGGTGCAGGTGAGGACATGGGGTACTGAAATCCAATGCGTAGGTTGCGCCCTTTCGGGTTTTTGCTTTACGCTTATCTACCGGAACGCTACAAAAACCCGATAGGATCCATGCGCAAAAGTTGGGGTAAGATTTGGGGTTCTTATTGCTCTACTTTTAAACAGTTTGATTTTGTGGTTAGCCAACAGTTTTCTATCAATTGCCCACGGTCAATGATACACTTTACAACATGATTGCCTTCAACTTTTATCTGGAATTTCAATATTGGGCTGAATTTGTCTTTGAAATAGGAAAACGTAAAACTTTAATAACAGTCCATTTTGATTTGACCCTTGTTTTGGTAGTAACTCAAATCTTTTGTTAAGTAAGATTTGCATATGATTAGTAGTTCTTTCATCACTTCCCGCTGCATTGCAATGGATCCGCAGATCATCACGTACCCTCCTTTATTCAAGATTTTGGCGATTTCACGGCCATCTTTTTTGATCAAGTGTTGCACATAGGTTTTTTTAGTATCGATGCGCGAATACGCTGGCATAAAACAGGATAGCTTTTTTTGGGAAAGCGCCTCATTAATATGGGATTGATACAGGGCGAGGGAGTCAGATGTCCTTCCTCCCCAATACAAATGTAGTTTTCGTTTAGGGGTGTTGGTGGCTATCATCCCCAAAAAAGGGCCAATTCCCGTTCCCGTAGCGATTAAAACGGTTTCTTTGGAACCTTTTGGAAGATGAAAATGTCGGTTTTTGACAACTGCGGCCGAAAGAATTTCACCTTGACCAAGTTGCCCAAGCAAATTTGAGCAAACACCTTTAGGATGTTTTTTGATACTGACGGCCAATGTGTTTTTTCCCAAATTTCCGATGGAGTAAAGACGTTCACGGCCATCTTCCTTAGGTGTAATCGACAAGAGGTCACCCGAAACGGCCCTAGCGCCATTTTTGTTTTTCAAGGTAAGCAGAAAGGTGTCCTCTTCGACAAGATCTGCCCTATCCATTACCATAAAATCGGAAATATGGTTTTTAGGTAAGGATATTTTGGGCTTTTCAAGACGAAGTGCCATTCCTTGCGATTTGGCCCATTCATTTGTCCAGTTGGAAAAAGCCTCAAAAGATTGGTTGTTTACGGTAAAAACTTCGCCCAAAGCGGTAGCATCTGAAAGATGTTTTAGGGCTTTATACGCTTCATGGGCAAATTGACAAAAATTTGGGTAGGATGTAGAACCAAATCCAACTACGGAAAAGGAAAAGGGTTGCTTTTGAGGATGCTCCTTAACCAGTTGCACGAACTTCGATGCTGTTGCTGGAGCCTCACCCTGGCCATACGTTGCTGCTATGAGGGTAAGTTGGTTCATTTGGGGAAATACAGTATACTCATTCATCATTCCCAAATAGCATTTTTCTCCAGATTTCAGTAATTGTTTGTGGAATTCTTGGGCATGTAATAGGGTAGTGCCACCCTCGGTTCCAACTAAGATGATATGGTCACACTCGTTCTTGGAAAACTTATTTTTGATGCGGATTTTGGGTCGTTTAAAATAGATGACAAAGCCGGTGACCATAAGAAAAGGGATGGAAAGACTTCCCAATCCCAAAACCGCACTCCAAATGATGCTGCCCTCACCTGTATGCATGACGGTTGACCATGAGGAAATGGAAGTGACCAAGGGTTCTTTCTTTTCAGTGATGACCTCTCCGGTAAACTGGTTGAGCAAAATCTCCCGATTCTTGAGGCGAATGGTGAAATAATCCTCCACAAACTCAGAAAAAGGATATTCCAATTCCCGTAGCTGCCCCAATTTTATATTCTGAAGGAACTCAAATTCTTGCATGGGTATGATTGGCGTTTCATTTAGCGAATCATAATCCACTTCATGTACAATGTTTTCCTCTGGAATCAAGTTGAAACGAAGCAGCGACAAGTATACCCCTGTCAATGACAATACTATAATGGGCAATAATGTTAATCGAGAATAAACAACATGATTGAATTGGGAAAAGTTTTCACGTACCACTGGCGCGAAAAAATAACGAATACCTCCTTGGCGTTTGGCGATGAGCACAATACCTGAAACGGCAATCAAAAACAGCAAAAAGGATACAAGTCCAATTAAGAACCGCCCTGTAGATTTTAGAAATAATGAACGGTGTAGGTTGGTGCTGAACTGAAAAATTGGTGCCTTTTCAATGAGTGGTCCCAACGCTTCACCTGAGAAGGGGTCTACATAAAATTGCTTGCTTTCACCTTCAATTATAACCGAAACGCTGATGAACCCATTACGGTCACGCGAAATTGAAAGAACTTCATCGTATTTTGCATTTAGGTTCGTCAGCGTCTCGGCCAAAGTAAGCTCATCGGCATCAGCTATGCGATAAGGCTGTATTTTGTTCGATATGGGTTCCACGGCCAAGATTACCCCTGTAATGGATGCGACCAACAGAAACAGGGATGATACCAACGCCAGGGTCAAGTGGCTATAGCGCCATATCGAAAGTGTCATAGAATATTAATTGGGCACCATCCGAATGTACCGGATATAGCCTTTTCCATCAACTTTGTTCCTAATGGTAGCTGAATTGAGGTCTATCTCGGCATCAACGGTATAGTATTCCTGATTTTCCACTGCAGATTCAAAACGGATTTTGTAACCGCTGTCAACTTGTGAAGCATCAACGGATAACGAAATAATGTTTCTTTCACCATTGCCCACAGTGGCACCCGTAATGGCGTCAATATCCTCATTTATGTTGTGACTAAAACCCCACCAATCTTTTAGATCGGGGAACCATTCCGGGTCATCTCCTTGCATATACAGTGTTTTTACATAATCCCCTTCGGCGTTCATCAAAGAAACAACCACATAGGCTTTTTCACCCGTATAATTGGCCATTTGAATCATGCATTTATAGGATACCGTAGTAGGAGCCTGTCTGTAGGATGATGATGTCAAAAAGACTAAAACCAGTACGATTATAGCGGAAGTTCGATATATTATTCTCTTCATGTTTATCATTAATTAAGGAAATCCAAACTCACCTTGTTTTTGGCCAAAAGCTCATTTTCTTGTGCCAAATCGTGGGCAGTTTCACCAAATTCAGTGGTTGAATTAACATCAGCACCATTGGCAATAAGATATTTAAGGATATCCGTGTCACTTGATTTCATTGCGGCATAATGCAAAACGGTATTTCCTTGCCCATCCTTTGCATTGATATCGGCTCCAAAAGCTTGTACTTTTTTAAGGAGATTTAAGTCGTTCTTGTCCATCGCCAAATGCCAAACTGTTCTTTCGTCTGGTTGAGATTTTGTAAAATCTACCCCTCCTTTGCGCAACGCTTTTACCTTATCATCAAAATCACGGGTGTTGCCCCTTGCCGAAAAAAGGTAATAGGCAAGCGTATTTCCGTCTTTATCCAAAACAGCTGTCTTGGCTCCTTCGGAAATCAGATAATCAACAACTTCGCCACTGTTGTCCTGAATTGCAAGGGTCAATGCTGAATGTCCTTCATTGTTAGTGTGGTTGATGTCTTTCGTTTTTTCGGCCAAAAACTTGATGACCTCCAACTTGTTGCGAGAGGCAGCGTTCAACAATGGGGTATTGCCTTCTTCGTCTGCTGTATTGGGATTTACACCTTTGTCTATAAAATACTGGTAAATAGCAAGGTCATCCGAAGAGCGAGATAGGTTGTGCAACGGAGTGGTTCCGCTTTTGGAAGTAACATTGGCGTTAAGGCCCAAACTTTCCAAATACTTGAATACTTCCATTCCATTGCTGCTTCCTCTTCCACCTCGACTTGCAAAAAGAATGGCATTTTCATTGGTGCTGGGATTTTTTGCTGTGGAAACTCCTCTTGCGACCAAAGCCTTCAATATTTCAATGTTACCACCTTGGGCCGCTATGTTGAAAATACCGTTTCCGTGATCGTCTGTAGATTCAAGGTTTAGCCCTTTGCTGACAAAATAATCGATTAAGTCCAAATTTTTTGCCCTTGGCGCTGCCACCAAAAGTACGTTGCGACCATCATGATCCTTTTCATTTTTAAGGTCTGCTCCGTTTTCAATAAGGAAATCATAGATTTTTGGGTCGGTTTGACCTCCCGCTGCTGTAAACTGTGTCAAGGAATACCCATGGGAATCTTTTAAGTCCAATTTGGCCCCTTTTTCAACCAGATACTGCATTACTTCGAGGTCACCTCGGGAAGCAGCCCAAAAAATATAGGTCCGAGAGTCATGGGTACGTTTGTTTACATCATTTCCTTTGCCGATAAGGTGGGCAATCGTGGTTACGGGATTTCCTCCAAAAATAGCAAAGGTGGTAGGGTCAAATCCACCTCTGTTTGCCTCGGTAATCACGTGTCCCTGTGCAATTTTGGCATCAATATCGGCTATTGTGGGCTTTGAGGCCCAATAGTTCCTGTCCATAAAAGGATTATCCGTATCCCCTTGTTGTGCCGTGGTGTTTGAGGCGGCAAGTATGGTAACAATACCAAGAAGGAAGGATTTTATAGTATGTGTTTTCATTTTGGTTCTAATGAGATTTTTTTAAGTAAAGTACCATGCTCTATAAATTTATGACTTATAAAGATGTTAATGGATTTATTATATAATCAGGATTTCAAAATTATTGCTTTTGATTAAAGTTTCAAACGGGATATAATTCCATTTCACCTAATCTATTATAAACTCTTTAAATCTTAAAAATCCCGTGGGAGAAATGGCTCCCACGGAATTTTAATATAATTATTGCTTTAGAGAGGGTTACCAAGCGCCAATAAAGTGGCTTCCCACGGCATTGATGAGCTCCGCTCCCTGGGTTACTGCCCCAGTTTCAGTATCTACAACATAGATATTTCCATTTTGTCCTACAGGAGCTTCTGTAAGGTAAATTTCTGTTCCATCTACGGCAAATCCTTGGTATTGGAACAAGTAAAAGTCTGCAGTATAAGGAATGTCGGTAATTTGTGTAGCGGTCCTAGCTTCTAAATCAATAAGGGCAAAGAAACCTTGTTGACCGGCAACACCTTCTGCGGATCCATCGTGACGGTAGGCCAAAACTCCTTTTCCGTTTGCAGCAGGTCTCCAGGCCAGTACATAAGCACCTGTTACGCCCAATGCATCGTCCAAGTTAAAATCGTAAGTATCATCGTACTGGTTGTCTGCGCCGATTCTTAGGATATAGGAACCTTCAGGATCGCCTTGGTTGGCTTGGTATACAGTACCATTATACTCAAAGGAATTGATGCTACGATAACCATTTGTGTTTCCGTGTCCTACACCAGAAGTGATCACGGTAGGGTTCAAAAGGGAAGGGTAATCCAATACGATGGTTTTGGAGCCCAAAATTTCATAATCACTATCACTCTCTATTGTTGTTGGATCAACTTTGCTCAAGCGTGCACCGATGTATAATTTGTCGCCAGCGGCATTTAAAGTTGGCATATCGATTCTAGAAATGTAATATCCCAATGCCTCTTCTTCTTCAGACAAACCGATCTCATGTTCTTGGAAATTGTTGATTTGGGAATCGACCAAATTCAAAGTTACAACGCCAATGGTCTGACTTGTGCGGATGTAAGTGTCATCAGTTACATCGTCTGGGGTCCCATTGTCATCAACTTGGTGTTCAGTGGATACATAAACGGCAGAACCAGTTTGATCGCCATCAAATAACTTGATCCATCTTGGGGCCGAACCAACATAAGGTGCAATGCTGATTTCTGATCCGGTTTGTTCAAAATCATTGCCACCATTTACAATGTATTTAGTGTAGTTACCACCGGTATCGCCAGCATAGCTAATGTTAAAAATAGTATTGCCATCTTCAGAAGCTTGCAATCTGGCCGTTCTATTGGATGGAGCAACAAAACCATCGTTAAAAGGATCTATTTGTACGGTTGGATCTTTGGCTTCTGCACTGGTTACGGAGTAGATTAAGGTTCCTCCATTACCATCACCAGGGTTTTCTCCCATTCTGGCACCAGCTATTGTAATCCATCGAGATTCTTCTTCAGGTTCTTCATCAGGGCATCCATTGTTGGCCGCTGTTCCCGCTTCTGAAGGGCATTCGTCACTTGCATCTGCAATACCGTCGCCATCGGTGTCAACAACCGCTGGGCCTTCACCGCCATTATCATCACTGCTACATGCGGCTACCAAACCAAACACTAGCAAAATAACAGCTAAAGTTCTAAAATTTAAAAGGATACGTTTCATTTTACTATATATTAAGGGATTAGAAATTGTTGATGATATAATTAAGTTTTACATAAAAAGCTCGACCTGGTTTTTGCACGGATAGATTATCATATATAGCTTGATCAAATATGTTTTTGACATCGAAGCTTAGGATAAAATTCTTTTTGGGAAACACATAACTCAACCCAAAGTCATGGGATATTTGCTCAGGGATCAGAAATTCTTCTTCACCCGATGTATTCCTTCCTGCAGCGAACTTGAAGGCAAATTCGTCGGTATAGTAGGCATTATAAAAGAGATTGATCAATGAGTTTGTTTGAATAAAGTCTCTTAGTGAATATCGTAAACCAGCGTTCATGGTAAATAGGGGCACGTTGGGAACATCGCTTTCAACACCTGAATTTACCGTGGTCAAACTCATGCGGGTCAAGTTGAAATTGAAACCAAGGTTATTGTCGTAGGTGTAATTGAATTCAGCTTCTATTCCTTTGGATTCAGCAGTGTTCTCCAAGTTGGTATACTGTACAAACTCGTCACTTTCCCTAAGGCCATCGGCATTGGGAGGCAGGCCTATTCTGTTCTCAATATTACGGGCAAAGAAGTTGGTGGTAAGGGTAAGCCCATGTTTTTTAATATAAAACTTGCCAAGGCGAAAACCAATGTTCAAATTGTCGCTTGTTTCAGGCTGAATGGTGAGATTGGGAAGCAAGTTATCCCCAGCATCCCCAAAAACTTCGTTTTCACTGGGCAGGCGAATGGCTTTTTCCGCGGATAGCAACAAGGTAATTTCTGGAACAACAATATAGGAAGAGGCAAATCCATATCCGGTGTAGTCTTTGTTGCTTTCGTAAACCTCATCAATTACTTCGGTATTGTCATCATTAAACACCGGTTTGGTGTTCAATACTTTCTGTAAATAATGTTTCCCAAAGGCGTTTAATTTAAATTTATCATCAAATGCGTTCAGCTCATAACTAAGGGAAATGATGTTCTTATAAATGTCACTGCTTTGTTGGAAGGTATTTTCCAATAGGGACACCATTTCATCAGTATCTTCTCTGTCAATACCGCTATAAACATGATTCAACAGAACTCTGTGGTTGTTGTTGATGGCATAGGAAAGACCGGATCGCACCGACGCCACGTTACGGACAATTTTGGCCAGCGTTGGACCATTTTCATTTTGGGAGCCCCAGATATAATCCAGATACTCACCATCAAACCCAACCAGTCTCTCTCCTGCCCAAGTATAGGCCTGAGCAACGGTATCGTTAATAACGCGGTTACGCTTGCCATATACCCCATTAACAGTTAGGTCGAGGTTTTTAATTAATAAATCTTCTTTTTGGTAGGTTAGATTACCAAGAAAGGCATCGGACTCCAGAAATCGGCCCTTATAGGGTGATATGGTCACGAAAGTACCGTGCTGCACTTCATTGTATTCATCAGAGGCGGTAATGCCCACCAAAAATTGATCTGCCCAATTAACATTGGTGAACCCAACTTGAAACGTACCGCCCGAAGAACGGTAAGCGTCATGAAACCTTCTGGCCACAATAGGTGTTTGTACCCCATTTGGGGCAATATCCACTATGGTTCTTCCGGAAATTTTATAATCATTATCTGAATAGTTGTGAAATGCGGATGCTTTTATCGTAAATCCTGATTTTTCCATTCTATAGGCACCATTCAAATTTGTTTGCAACGTGTTGAACGAGCCATAGGAAACAGAGGCACTAAGATTATTTTGGGCTCCATCATGGAGCTCTATATTAATGGCACCACCTACCGCATCGCTAGATAAATGTCCGGGCACCACCCCCTTATAGACTTCAATGTTCTTTATCATTGAAGGAGGGATGCTGTTTAAGTTGAAGGAAGAACCATAGGTGGAAATTGGAATACCATCAATAAAAATGCTGACTGAACGGCCGGATAGACCATTTAAACTGTATTGAACGCTGGAACCCAAACCTCCATTTTGACGTATTTTTACGCCAACTGTGGTATTCAACAGTTCGTTGGTTTGAATACTTCTAAGTCCTGCTTCTCTGGTTTCTATAGCGTTTACCGCAAAACCTTTGGTTTCTATGGCTGTCTTGTTTGATTTACCGCTTACCGTGACCTCATCTAAATTTTCGGCGTTTTCGCTCAGTACAAAATCGAGTGATACTCTTCGGTTGCCTGAGTTTATTTGTATGCTTTCTGAAGCAGCGGAAAATCCAATAAAAGATACGGCAACTGTATGTTTTCCATAAGGTATGTTGATTTCGTACCTGCCCTGTTCGTCGGTAAGTGTGCCCAATCTTGTGCCTTTGATGACAACTGTGGCATAGGCCAGCGGAGATCCATCATCAGAGATTACTTTTCCATAAACGGAACCTTGATTAGTGCTTTGTGCCATCACAGGCACATAGAATAAAGTGAAGATAATTAGTAAAAATTTGCCCATCTCAACGTTAAAAACCTAAAACCTTATTAAGATTTAGTCTAAATAAATTAGATTTGCAAATCTATAACAGGGTTTTGGGGTGGAGTACCGCAAAAAGAAGTTTTAAATACGCAAAAGGAAGTAATGCGATCAACCTTAAAAAGTGAGCTATTCAAGGATAGTATTTATCAAAAAAATTACTCCAAGGATTTCCTGACTCATGAATTGATCGAAAATAAGATTGAAATAGATACACCAGATGTTTCAGGTGTAATCAATGAACTTCAGCTCAATGGAATGTTTGTTGTGATGAAGGATGTTCTTGCCCCAAAAGGATACAGGCTTGAGGTGACCAATGATTTTCCCATGTTTGTGCTGCATTTTGGGATTTCCGGAAATTATAGGTATACGCCGAACGAAAAGAAAAACCCTCTTTTGGAAATACCTGACTTTCACTACAACATGTTCTACTTGCCACACACAAACGGTATCCTCGAATACAAGGGAGTGCCAAGACGAACCCTTGAAATCGTTTTCACTTTAGGCTTGATAAAGGAGCTTGTAGGTGATACGTATAATCATGTCTTGGAAAGAATTGATGGTGCGGTCAAGAATGATAAACCATTTGTGTTTTGGAAGCGTCCACGCCCAATATCCTCTGAACTTGGTCAAATTTTGGAAGATATCATAGCCTGTCCATTTGCCGGTCAATTAAAAAAGACCTATCTGCAATCCAAGATTACAACGCTGTTGTTGGATATATTGATCGAGTTTAATGGCAATTTAAAGCCTGAACCAAAGATAAAGTTACCCAAAGCTGACATTGATAGAATCCGTATGGTTGAACGTCATATAAAATCCAATCTGAAGGAAACACTGGCTATTTCTGAACTTTCCACCATTGCAGGCTTTAATGCCACCAAATTAAAAAGGGATTTTAAGCGATTACATGGAACCACAATCTATAAATATATTACCCGATTGCGTATGAAAAAAGCAAGTGCACTTATACATAATGAAGGTATTACAATCGCCCAAGCTGCTTATGAAGTAGGCTATGGCAACCCACAACATTTTACAAATGCCTTTAAACGAACCATGGGGTATTTGCCAAGCGAGATTAAAAAGTAGTTTCTTCTTAATCTCTTTTAGTGAAAGGTGGTAATTCAAATAAATCTATTCAAGTAGGCTTATATTTTATTTGAGATGACGAAAGACAAATCGATTATAAAGCTCATAAATCACCAATATTTTGAAATGATAAAGTGGAAACCTCAGTAAAACTGTGGCTCGGATAAAAAATTCTATTCTTGCTGGGAATTGACTAGCCTTAAAAATTTTTTCCGAATTCTCATGATTGTAGGGATTTGGACAGAATAAATTTGTTACATTTATAAAGTAAAAGCACACAAAATTTGTGTTCAAAAGTTGTTTTTTGCTCCCCGTGTTCTTAACGGGAACATACTTAGGATTACAGTTGTAAAATAATGATTTTCAACAACATAAGATTTTGTCGATGGTTCAGTCATCCCGACTTACCTTATTTAAGTAAAATCAAAACACTGTTAATCTTATGATTTTCAGTGTTTTTTTGTTTTTAGTATATCATCTAAAACATTTAAAAGTAATCATTTAACGATTAATTCCTTTACAAGAAAGCACAAGGTATAATCCGAGAGTCGAATTGTGTATTGCAGGGTTGCCATCGATGGTGAACGAGACAATTTTAGCATAAACCAGAAATCAAATTATTTTACGGGACATCTACCGCAAGAAAGTAGGATGTACCAACTATTCTATGTTCCTTGAAAAAATATCTTAAGATTATTCAAAATTATCATACATAACCCCATATGTGTTAATCTTTTGCTAAAAGAAATACATTTTTAATCACTGACTAGTCAAAAAAATGACGATTTGAAAAAAAAGCTTATTTTTAAAAAGTGTGAAGCTGACACTTTTTTAGTGGTTCACTTCAGACCAGTTTATCTTTTAGAAAAAATAATGCTCTCATTAAAACTTGGGTGGTATTTAGGTCTTTTTAGGAGTTAAATTGAAACAATATCAAATAATAACCAATTAGTAACCAATGCAAAATAAAAGAATTTGGCTAAGGTTGGCCTTTGTGGCTTCACTTTGTGCCATAATTAGCTCATGTAATAGCAAAAAGTCGAAATCAACAGATGAGGCCCCAAAAAGAATGGAAATTCTTTTTTTAGGTCATGAGACTAACGCCCATCACGACTCTGAAAAGTTGGCCAGTATTCTATCCAGGGAGTATTTTAGAAGTGGTGTCAATATTTCGTTTACCGATGATCCAGATGATTTGAACAAAGAAAAGCTATCGCATTATGCAGGCTTAATTCTTTATGCAAACCATGACTCAATTACCGAACCCCAGGCCGAAGCCCTTTTAGGTTATGTTAAAGGCGGTAAAGGGTTGGTTGCACTACATTGTGCTTCTTTTTGTTTTAGGAATAATGATGAGGTTGTTGAAATGATCGGTGGCCAGTTCAAAAGCCATGAGTACGATACCATCCAAAATGTTATTGTAAAGCCAGAGCATGAAGTAATGCAAGGCATTACAGACTTTAAAACGTATGATGAAACCTATGTGCACGATAAAATTTCGCCCAACATTGAGGTGTTGACAGAACGTGTTGAAGGTGATCACCACGAACCGTATACTTGGATTAGACCTTATGGAGAAGGTCGTGTGTTTTATACCGCTTATGGTCATGATGAGGTAACATTCAACAATCAAGGCTTTTTGGATTTGGTGAAGAATGGACTTATGTGGTCCGTTGGGGACGAAGCCAAAGCAAACCTTGAAAAGGTGGCTATAGCCCAACCCGAGTATACAGATGGACTTGTGCCCAACTACGAAAAAAGAGATCCCGCACCACGGGTACAGCAACCTCTGACCCCCGAAGAATCCATGTCTTTAATGCAGGTTCCTGTAGGGTTTGAGCTTAAATTGTTTGCATCGGAGCCCATGCTTTACAATCCTATGTACATGAACTGGGATGAGAAAGGAAGACTTTGGGTCATTGAAACCGTGGATTATCCAAACGAAGTAAAGGATGATGACATGGGGGATGATCGTATAAAAATTTTAGAGGATACCGATGGTGATGGTAAAGCAGACAAAGTAACTACGTTTGCTGAAAAATTAAATATTCCTACAAGTTTTGTATTCTCCAATGGCGGCATAATCGTAAGTCAGTCCCCATCATTTCTGTTTCTTAAAGACACCGATGGCGATGATGTAGCCGATGTACGAGAAGATATTCTGCCCGGGTGGGGAAAACATGATACCCACGCCCAATCTTCAAATCTGAGATACGGTTTGGACAACAATATTTGGGGTATGGTGGGCTATTCCGGTTTTGAGGGAGTGGCGCAGCAAGGCGGAGCAGATTCTTTGTCGTTTGACAATGCCATGTACAAATTTGATCCCAATACGAGAGACATAGAGCATCTCGGAGATGCTTCAAACAATACATGGGGATTAGGTTTCTCTGAAGAATTTGATGTCTTTATTTCTACGGCCAATAATACCCACACCGCATTTTTTGGCATTCCAAAAAGATACTTTGAAAAGGCGGATATTGATGAAAACGGCGTTGCCAAATTAGATGCCCACTACGATATGCGCTATGCTATCAAAGCCCTTCGTCAGGTAGATGTCATGGGAGGCTTTACCGCAGCAGCAGG
>JAUIBH010000173.1 GCA_030427985.1 Bacteroidia bacterium
ACTACAATCAGCGTTCCACCATTGTCCTTGAAAGTACGGAGCACATTTTGGAGACTACTGGGAATGGACTGAAGATTGTCCAAAACCACTACATGTTGCTCATCCAACGCACTATAATCCAACCGGTTCAATGGAAATTTCTGAAATTCAAATTCAGGGTCAGGGTATAGCCGTTCCAAATAATCATTTTCCGAAGCGCTGATGGCAAGCACTTTTATTTTTTCCCTGTTATTGATGTTGAAATAGAATCGGTTGTCATAGCTCAATCCATTTTCGGTAATGCTCAACCTTCCATTGATTTTTGTATTCCCAGGGATGGAAAAAACCACTTCAGCCGTGCCATTGGAACTGAATTTTGCAGCCGACTTTGCAATGAGCGTATCGTTATTGAACAAGGAAATGGGCAGATTTTGTTCCTCAGAACCTCCCGAAAGCAAGGCAGTAAGTGTTGGTTGTTCAGCCAATTCATCTTGAACAAAAACGGAATCTATGGCCACAT
The DNA here is from genome assembly GCA_030427985.1 of Bacteroidia bacterium. Lineage (GTDB taxonomy): Bacteria > Bacteroidota > Bacteroidia > Flavobacteriales > Flavobacteriaceae > Flagellimonas. The sequence continues at coordinate 500 of JAUIBH010000173.1, forward strand.
TTTGTATCTCCCTTTGTTGGATGGGCACCAAATATGGGGTAAAAATGGAATCGGACACTGTACTGTTTGATGCAATTCGTTGCTGAAAATCTGAAATGACAATTAAGTTCTTTACACTGCTGTTCGATTTTGAAAAAAGTGTGCCAGCTTTTAGCCGTATTTCCTCAAGATTTAATTGTTCATGGGAATAGGGGAGTGACAACAGTACGTTTTGAATGTCCTTTATGGTAACACTATTGTAGGTACTTTGATTGGTAAACAGACTAAAAACCGTTTCGTCCTCACTATTTTTAATAAGCTCCTGAACGGCTTTTTCCAGCAAAGAAATTCCATTGCTCTTGGCCTGCATGCTGAACGAATTGTCCAAATACACTACGGTCTCTTTCGCTTTTAGGGCAGTTTCCGTGGAAGAAAAGGGTTGGGCAAAAGCAATGATGATAGCCGCCATCAACAGTAATCGTGTCAACAGTAACAACCATTTTTTTAAGGTATTGCTCTTTCTGGATTCCGAGACCACCTTTTGCAGCATGGCCACATTGGTAAAAGGGGTCTTTTTATATCGCCGTAGTTGAAAAAGATGAATGAGAACAGGAATGACGAGTAGTATGAGGGCCCAAAGAATTTCCGGATGTTTAAACTGCATTCCCAACTTTGATTGAACAAATATAGCGATTAAAATAGTGCAGCTACATAAATTTCATTGTTAAGGGAGTGGTAAATGTGATATATGGTTAGTGGTTTATGGGTAGAAAGGTCATGGGTGAAGGGACAAAGGTTTTTAGCAGAAGAAGAAATAATCGTGCATGGGTTGTTGGCCAAGCCCTGATAAAAAGCCCTTAATTTCTTGTTGAGCATCTTCATTGGCCACGGTAACGATGCTCTGTGGATTGCTTAAGCTTTTTAATGATTCGAAATGAACAAGCTGTTTGCCGTAAATTTTCTTTCCAATTTTATTGGGATTGTCGCACAGCCAGGTAAAATAGATTTTCTGTTTTTTAAGCTTTTTGGCGATTGTTTTGCCTTTGAAACCCGCTCCCCAAACCACTAAAGGTCGATTGGAATCAAAATCCAACTTCAAAAAATAATGGAGTTTAATGTCCAAAAAGTAGTTCTGGGCATAATGTACGTGTGTACGGGAGGTTCTGGTATCATAATCGCGCCAAAGGTGCAACACCTCATTGCAGGGAATGATTTTCAACCCCTTCTCATAAAATCGGAAAGTTAAATCATAATCCTCAGGATATCTGTCCGGTAGAAAACCTCCGCAAGCCTCAAAATCCTCCCGATGGACCATCCAGCAGGGGGAAGGGATGGCACATTCCTTATAAATTTCACTGTAGTTTGTCCCATTAGCTGTCAATTGGTTCAACCAAGTTTCGTAACGCTCATATCCGTTGCTGATGCCACGGTCCGAAAAATACTTGACTTGCCCCACAGCCACATGACCTTTTCCAGATTTCAAAAGAGATTTCACCATGAATTCCAATCGATTTGGCTTCATAATGTCGTCCGAATCCATTCGGGTAATAAATTCCCCAATACTTTGGCTATAGGCAGTCCGTAATGCGGGAATGATTCCTTTACCTTCATTGTTGAAGACTTTTATCCTGTCATCCTTTTGCGCATAGGAAGATAAAAACTCAAAACTTGTATCTCTAGAGTGGTCGTTTACGGCAATAACTTCCCAATTCTGGTAGGTTTGATTCAGAATGGAATCCAGACATTCGGGAAGAAAATGTGCGGTATCCTTAAAAGGAATACAAATACTTACCTTGGGATTTTGCATACTACAAAGAAACTAAATCCCAAGGCAAATACTTGATTTCAGTCAAAAGGCAATATATCAGGGGCTATGTAATTGGCTTTGGCCTCATCATTGGAAAAAATATTGAACCCATAGTGTTGGTCCAATAACTCTTTAAAAGCGGTATTTAGACGAGGAAACTCTTCCATAA